>JBEGMG010000168.1:0-7547 GCA_041183165.1 Actinomycetota bacterium
CAATTCCTTCGCGGGGATACCCCGGGCAATCCTGCAGGAGTTGACTTGATCGCCCGGCGCGGGCGATGCCTCACGGGCACCGGCAGCCGATCGACGGAATGGGCGATGGGGGACTCGAACCCTCGACCTCACGGGTGTGATCCGTGCGCTCTAGCCAGCTGAGCTAATCGCCCTTGCGGGAGAAGGAGTCTATCGACGCATCAGTCCGACGTGCAGGCTTCCTGCGATCCGGCTGTTATCAGTCCTTTGCCTGGACGAACTTTGGAACTTCGTCCGACGAATGTGACGATAGCCCCGAATGCCGTCGATCACCGAACCAAGGCCCTCCGCAACCGACCGGCGGCGGGTCACCTCTGGGTGTCGTAGGCCTCGTGCCGAGGTGATGTCGTGATCGAGATCCTGACCGTCGGCTTCTTCGTGCTGGCCTGCCTCCTGGCGGTGCGGGACGCGGCATGGGCCCTGGCACTGGTGGTCTCGATGTACGCGCTCGAGCAGGCGCTGCAGGCGTCCTCCGGGATCTTCATGCGGATCACGCCGCTGGCCAACGTCTGCGTGGCGCTGACGGCGGGCCTGAGCGTGGTGCTCAACCTTCCCGGGCAGGACCGCCCGTTCCGCGGCTACGCCACACCCGTCTTCACGGTGGCGATCGGCTTCTTCGTGTGGGCGATGATCTCGCTGCTCTGGACGCCGGCGTTCGAGGCGGCCTGGGGCCTGACGAGGTGGGGCATTCCGTACGTGGTCCTCTTCCTGCTGGCTGCGCCGCTGCTGGTCGATGGGATGCCGTCGCTCGAGCGTTTCTTCAGGGCATTCCTGATCCTCGGCTCCGTGACGACGATCCTCATCCTGATCAATCCCGCCTTCACGCTGAAGCTGGGGCGACTCGGCGTCGACCTCGACGCGACGGTCCGTACGAATCCCCTGGTCATCGGAGAACTCGGAGGACTGCTGATCCTCATTGCGGCGCTGGCCCCGGTCGATGGCTCCGCGCGCGGTGCCATCCTCGGTCGGCTCGCCGCATTCGGGCTCGGCGGCGTGATCTCGCTGCAGTCGGGCTCTCGCGGTCAGTTGATCTTCGCCGTCGGCCTCGCGGTGCTGTTCTTCCCCCTTGCGCGGAGGATCCGCAACATCGCCGGCTTCTTCGGGACGGTGGCGGCGGTCGCACTCATGGTCCCGGCCGTGCTGTTCCTCGCGCAGCTGGTGCTTGGCTCCGATGAGCTCAGGCGTTGGGAGTTCAGCACGCTCGTGGGCGGGGCCAACACCCGGTGGGCCAACATGCTGGACCTGTTCAGCGCCTTCACCAACCGACCCAGTGCCTGGCTCGTCGGCCTTGGCTTCAATGCGTTCGCCTGGGTCAGCGGTGCCAACAAGGAGCCGTACTCCCACTCCGTGGTGGTCGACGTGATCACGGAACTCGGCATCCCGGCGTTCGTGATCTTCGCCTGGTGGAGCCTCCGGGTGCTGGGTGACGGGCTCTGGCTGCTGCGCCGGTTCGCCGAGGATGCGGCCGGTCGATGTACGGCCGCGCTGCTCCTGGCCCTCTATGCATACGAGACCTTGCTGGTGAACAAGCAGGGCTATCTCTGGGCAGCCACGCTCTTCTTCCTCGTGGGCATCGTGATCAGCAGGGTCAGGGTGCGCGAGGAGGCGCTGGACCTGGAGTCGCTGGGGGTCGAATCAGGCGCGGATCCGGGGCAGGATGGTCTCATGCCACCGGCGGGTCGTTTCGCCACCTGATGCGGAGGCTCAACGGTTAGCATCGTCCCGGGCGGACCCCGCGCATGTGCGGCATCTTCGGCATCATCAACCGCAACGGCCTGGCCGACGGCGACCGTGACTTGGTCCGCCGGCTCGCTGCGGCGTTGGTGCATCGTGGCCCCGACGGCGAAGGCTTCGCCGAGTCCGGCCCGGTTGCGGTCGGGATGCGGCGCCTCGCGATCATCGATCTCGAGGGCGGATGGCAGCCGCTCTGGAACGAGGATGAGTCGATCGCCATGGTCGCCAACGGCGAGGTCTACAACTTCGTCGAACTGCGCCGCGACCTGGAAGCCAGGGGCCACCGCTTCCGGACCGGCAGCGACTGCGAGACGATCATCCACCTCTACGAGGAACACGGCTCGGAGTGCGTGAAGCACCTGCGCGGGATGTTCGCGTTCGCGCTGCATGACCGCCGCAACGGCAAGGTGCTCATTGCGCGCGACCGCATCGGCGAGAAGCCCCTCTACATCACCGGGAACGGGGACCGGATCGTCTTCGCCAGCGAGATGCGCGGCCTGGTCGGTGCCGGGGCGGTGCCCTTCGAGATCGACCCGGCGGCCGTCAACCTCTACCTGCATTACGGCTTCGTCCCGGAGCCATGGGCCGCCGTGAAGGGCGTGCGCAAGCTGGGTGCCGGCCACCTGCTCGAGATCTCGCTGGAACCTTGGTCGGTTCGCGAGCGTCGCTGGTGGGCCATGGAGGATGCCCCGCCGATCGATGCCGACCCCGCGTCGACGGTTCGCGACATGCTCGAGGAGATCTCGGGCCTGATCGTCCGGTCCGACGTTCCCGTGGGCGTGGCCCTGTCGGGCGGCGTGGATTCGAGCCTGGTGGCCATGATGGCCAAGCGCAGGCTCGGTGATCGGTTGACGGCCTTCTCGATCGGCTACGAGGGCGGTGCCTGGCAGGACGAGACGGGCATGGCGAAGGAGTTCGCCGATGCCGTGGGAATCCGGCTGCAGGTCACGCACATGGACCCCGAGGAGGTCGTACGGGGCTTCGCCGACATCTGCCTCTGGCGTGACGATCCAACCGCGGACCTGTCCGGCTCGAGCTACTACGCGGTGATGCATGCCGCGCGGCGGGCCGGCGTGCCCGTGATGCTCATGGGGCACGGGGGTGATGAACTCTTCTGGGGCTACAAGTGGATGCGCGACACCGCACAGCGGTGCGAGTTGCGGACCGCCATGCAGCGGGGGCAGGCGGGCTTGGGCGACTACATCGGCTTCGAGCGTCCGCCGGTGAGTTGGACCGGTCTCACCAACTGGATTCGGGATGGCGGCGGTGTGCTCCGTGGCTGGCGTCAGTGGAGGGATGACCGTCATGCGGATCCCGACCAGATTCCGCCGTGGGATCCGCATGGTCTCTGGCACGAAGCCGATGCCTTCGGACCGGCCATGCTGGCCTGCTGGGACGAGGCGTCGAAGGTCGACCCATCGTCGATCTTCCGCAGTCCCGCCTTCTGGCCACGATCCGACATCGCCATCACGAAGCTCGTGAGCGAGACCTACAACTGCGTGAACGGCATCGCGCAGGGTGATCGCCTGAGCATGGCCACCAGCGTCGAGAGCCGCTTGCCCCTGGTCGATTACCGCTTGATCGAGACCGTGATCGGCCTGCGCAAGGTCCGTCCCGACCACCACCTGCCGGCCAAGCAGTGGTTGCGTGACGCGGCGAAGGATCTCGTGCCGGAGTTCGTCTTCAAGCGCACGAAGCGCGGGTTCTCGCCGCCGTGGCGGCTGTGGTACCGGCATCTGTTCGAGCGGTACGGCGAGGACCTGCGCAGCGGTGCGCTGGTCCAGGCAGGCATCCTTCGCCCCGAGGCCTACCGCGACGTGCACGGCATCGGCGATGGATTCGGACGGCCGCGCCCACTCCTGGCACACATGTTCGTGCTCGAAGCGTGGGCGCAGGCGATGCAGTCCCTGGCGGCCAACGCGCGCAGCAAGGCGCCGGGCGGATGACCGGCAGCATGCCCTCGGCGCAGTCTGGGCCGCGCGGGGGACTGGCCGGAACCGCGGCGCGCGGCACCGGCGTCACCACGGTGCAGGCCTTGGTCAACAAGCTTGCGACGATCGCATCGATGTGGGTGGTCGCGCTCGAGCTCGGACCCGACGAGATCGGGATGGCCTCGCTCACGCTGGCGCTGGGGATCTACCTGGTCATCCTGCCGCCCTTGACCCTGGGCGACGTGCTTGTCGCGCACCAGCGACGCTTCGACATCGTCGCACCGGCGGCACGCCGCATCGCTCTCACGATCGGGTTGGCCACGGCTGCCCTGATCGCGATCGCCGCCCCGTTCCTGGCCCGCTGGTATGCGCAGTACCCGACCGGGACCATGATGGCGCTGCTCTGGGTGCTTGCACTTCGCCCGGTCGCCGATGCCCTGTGCCCTGTGGCCCTCGCCGGCCTGCGCCGGGACTTCCGGTACGGCACCATCGCCGTGGTGGACGGTTCGATCCAACTGGTGGCGACCATCGTGACCGTGGCGATGGCCATGAACGGTGCGAGCGCGTTCTCGCTCGTCGTGCCGCAGGTGGTGGCCACGTTCGCGAAGGCGCTCGCCTACTGGAAGGCATCGGCCCCGCGGTCCGATCGTTCGGCGCCGATCGCACCTTGGATCGACCGGGCCATCACGCGATCGATCTGGCGCGAGACGCTCTTGGCGGGCTCGGCGCAGTATGCGCACAACATCGTGGTGGTCCTGCCGGTCGTGATCCTCGGGTACCTCTCCACGGAGGAGCAGACCGGTCTGTACTCGTTCGCCTTCATGCTCTCGGCGCAGGCCAATGGGCTGATCGCCTCGCAACTCGGCACGGTGCTGCAGCCGATCTTCGGTCGGCTTGGGCATGATCCCACCCGCCAGGCCCAGGCCTTCCTGCGCGTGCTGCGCACGATCGGCGCGGTGGCCGTGCCCATGACGCTCATCCAGGCGGCGCTGGCCCGACCTCTGTTCGAGCTCGTGCTCGAGCCGAAATGGGCGATGGCCATTCCGGTGTTCGCCGTGCTCAGCGTTCTCGAAGGGTTCTACTTCGCCACTGCGCCCACCATGTCGTTGCTGCGCGCACAGCGACGGTTCGGCACCTACTTCGGTTGGCAGGTCGCTCACTTGGTGATCGCCGCTGCCGCGTTCTTCATGGTTGCCGGTGCGCATGGTGCCCTCGGGGTCGCCGTGGCGTCCTTGGCATGCTGGGCCATCAGCCTGCCGACGGCCGTCTGGCTGTGCGGCCGGCCGACGCGGCGGGGCATGGCCGAGTCGATCGGTGTCTTCACCGCACCCTGGAGCGCGGCATTGCCCGTCGGACTGGTCCTCTGGTGGGCCTCCGATGCCCTGGTCGGCCACGGAGCCTGGGGGAGCGCTGCGGCACTGCTGGGCCTGGGGCCCGTGGCCTTCGTCGGTTGTCTCCTGCTGGCCCGGTGGACGCAACCTGCGGCATGGGCCGACCTTCAGCCGATGATGGGGGGCGTGCTCCGGCGACTTCGCCTGGCCCGATGACCATGACTTCAGTGATCGACCATGCCAGCAAGGTGCCCACGCAACGCCCCCGCGTTGCGGTGGTCTATCACTTCTTCGCCCACTATCGGGAGGCCGTGGTCGGCAGGCTGGCACGGAGCATGAAGGCACGGTTCACCTTCTTCGGCGATGACCATGACTACGAGAGCTCGATCAAGGCGGGCTCCTTCGGGCCGCCCGTGGATCATCGCGCGTGCCCAACCCACCGGGTACGGGGATCGTGGATGTGGCAGCCTGGGCTGATCCGGGTGGCGGCCTCGCGTGAGTTCGACCAGCTGATCCTGCTCGGCAATCCGTACTGGATCGCCACCTGGATCGGAGCGGTCGTCGGTCGGCTCACGGGCAAGCGGGTGATGTTCTGGAGCCACGGCTTCCTGACGCCACCGTCGGGCGCCAAGGGCCTGATGCGGCGGATCTTCTTCCGCCTGGCCGAGGTCCATCTCTTCTATGGACGGGGCGCGAAGCAGAACGCCGTTGCGCTGGGCTGGGATCCGACCCGCATCCACGTGATCGGCAACAGCCTCGATCTGGATCGGCAGCGCGCGGCACGGGAGAAGGTCGATGAGGCAGCGATCGCATCGTGCCGAGGAGCCCTGTTCGCACGCCCCGATGCGCCAACCGTCATCTGTTCGTGCCGGCTCCAGCCGAAGAAGAGACTCGACCTGCTCGTCGAGGCCGCGGCGATCCTCTCGCAGCGTGGTGAACCGATCAACCTGATCATCATCGGTGATGGCCCTGAACGCGCCCGGCTCGAATCCATGGCACGAAGCGCGGGACTCCACATCCATTTCGAGGGCGCGTGCTACGACGAGTCGCGCATCGCCCTCCTGACGATGGCGTCGGACCTGACCGTGTGCCCGGGGTTCATCGGCCTGACGGCCATCCACAGCATGGCCTACGGCGTGCCCGTGATCACGAACAGGCGATCAAGTGAGGAAGCCCCCGAAGTCGAGTCCATCGTTCCCGGCAGGACGGGGGATCTCTTCGAGGATGGTGATCTCGAGGATCTCGTCGGCGTGATGCAGGTGTGGCTGCGCCGTCGCGCCGATCGTCCCGTGATTCGTGCCGCGTGCGTCGACATGGTCGAGCGGCACTGGTCGCCGGACAGCCAGCTGCGCGCCATCGAACGGGCCGTGATGGGCCTGCCCGCCGTCGACGGCGACTACCCTTGAAGCATGAGGAGCGCGCATCAATGATCCGTCGAATGCTGGGTCGGGGTGGACTGTTCCTGTTCCTCCGGGGCCGAATGATGGCGTGGCGACGATGGCGTCATGGCCTTCGCCACGTTGCTCCCACCTTCTACATGGCACCCGACTGCACCGTCGACCGCGATCTGGTGGCTGGCGACTATTCCTTCATGAACCGGCGCTGCATGCTCCAGGCCAAGGTCCGTCTGGGGAGGTACGTCATGTTCGGTCCCGAGGTCGCCGTGGTCGGTGGCGACCATCGCCCTGACCTGCCGGGCGTGCCGAACGTGTTCAGCGGCCGCCCGGAGGTGCTGGAGACGGTGTTCGAGGATGACTGCTGGATCGGTCACGGAGCGATCGTCATGCAGGGCGTGAGGGTCGGTCGGGGGGCGATCGTCGCAGCCGGGGCGGTGGTCGTGCGCGACGTTCCGCCCTACGAGATCCACGGCGGGATCCCGGCTCGCAAGATCAGCGAGCGCTTCCCGGATCCGGCGGATCGTGCCAAGCACGACGCCATGCTCGACGGTCCCCTGTACCGCGGCGAGCTGGCACGGCCGCAGCTCGGATGAGCACCGTGGCCCGTCGACCGAAGGTTGCCGTCGTCTATCACTTCTTCCCGCACTATCGGCGCGCGGTGGTGGAGGCACTCGCGAACAGTGATGTCGCCGACTTCACCTTCATCGGCGATGACCACGAGTACCTCGGCTCCGTCGAGCCTGCGAAACTCGGCCCCCATGTCCGGTTCGAACTGGCTCCCACGCACCATCTCTTCGGCACCGTCATGTGGCAGTGGCGTGCGTTCACCGTGGCCTTCGACCGTCGCTTCGACACGATCGTCTTCCATCCGGTGCCGCATTGGCCCTGCACGTGGCTCGGTGCGATCGCTGCCAGGCTGATGGGCAAGCGCGTGCTCTTCTGGGGCCAGGCGCTGCTCGCTCCGCCCCGTGGTCTCAATGGCCTCGTGCGGCGTGCGCTGAATGCGCTGCCGCATGAGCACCTGCTCTACGGACGACGGGCCAAGATGCTGCTCATGCAGCTCGGATGGGATCCGGCACGACTGCATGTGATCCACAACAGCCTCGATTTCGAGC
>JBEGMG010000169.1:0-3245 GCA_041183165.1 Actinomycetota bacterium
GACGACGACCTGATGCTCGTGCACATTGAGGTCGATGCCGCGCAGCACCGACTCTGAGCCGAAGGACTTCCATACGGCCTCGACGGAAAGGGAGACGGTCGTCATGTCGCGAACCCCGAACCGCGCTGACGTCTCTGCCGCTCCTGCAGCCAGTCCGTGAAACGCGTCATGGGGATGGTGAGCGCGATGAAGAGACAGGCTGCCGCCACATAGGGGGTGTAGTTGAAGGTGAAGGATGCATCGATCTGCGCCTGACGCAGTACCTCGATCGGGCCGAGCACCGACACGAGAGCGGTGTCCTTCTGCAGGGAGATGAAGTCGTTGAGCAGGGGCGGGGTCACGTTGCGCACCGCTTGCGGGAGGACGACGTAGCGATTGGTCTGCCAGGACGACAGGCCGAGCGAGCGCGCCGCCATGCGCTGGCTCGGGTGCACGGAATCGATCCCCGCGCGGAAGACCTCGGCAACGTAGGCGCCGTAGGAGAGGACCAGCGCCACGACACCCCAGACGAGGACCTCGTCGGGTGCTCCCTGCAGTTGCAGTGCGGGCACGCCGAAGCCGAGCAGCAGGATGACGAGCAGTGTGGGTACGCCGCGGAAGACATCGACGTAGACGGTCGCGAGGATGCGCAGCGGGAGGAAGATCGGGCTCTTCAGGCGCCGCACGAGCGCGACGGTGAGGCCGACGATGAGGATGAGCGGCTCGGCGATGAGGAAGATCCGCACGTTGAGCCAGAAGGCCTCGAGCAGGCCGGGGAATGATTCTGTGAATGCCTCGGGGCTGAAGAACGTCTCCTGGACCGCGGACCACCCCGGCGTGCGTACGACGATGAGGGTGACGACGGTCGCCGTAACGATCAGGCTGATGATGCCGATCGCGGCATCGCGCCAGGCTTTGCGCTGGCGGTATCGCACGCGCGCGGGGTCGACGTACGGCATGTCAGCCGATACGCCGGACCCCGCGCGTGCTGCAGCGACAGGTGCGCTGCCGGGCTCGGTCACTCCTTGAAGTAGGGAGCCGTCGTCCCAGCCAGCCACTCATCCTGGATGGCCTGGAGCGCGCCGGAATCCTTGAGCTCGGTGAGCACCTGGTTGACGCAACCGACCAACGGGTTGTCCTTCTGGAAGAGCATGCCGAACTGCTCGCCGCCGTCCTGGGCGGGGAACTGGCCGACGATCTTGCCCTTGGGGATCTCCACGGCGGTGATGTAGTAGGCGGTGGGCAGGTCGACCACGATGCCGTCGATCTGGCCGTTCTTCAGCGCCGACTTGGCGTCATTGGTGTCGTTGTAGACATACGGGTCCGAGCTCGGCTGGATGAAGTCCTGGATATACATCAGGCTCGTCGTACCGACCTGGGCGCCGAGCTTGGCGTCCTTGAGTTCCGCCAGGGTGGTGGCATTGGCGATCGGGGAGTCCGCGAGCGCGATCACAGCCTGGTTGACGGTGTAGTAGCCGTCGGAGAAGGTGACGACCTCAGCGCGCTCGGGCGTGATCGAGATCTGGTTGATGTCGAAGTCGAAGTCCTTAGCGCCGGGGGCGTAGGACTTGTTGAAGGGTACGACGGTCCACGCGACCTCTTCGGACGTGAAGCCCAGGCCCTCGGCGACGGCGTACGCGACGGCAGACTCGAAGCCCTGGCCGTTGGTCGGATCGTCGTCGACGAAGTACGGCGGGTACGCCGGGGAATCCGTGCCGATGGTCAACTGGCCGCCGTTGACGAGCGTGAGGTTCTCCTTCGCGCACTCATCGGGGGTCTCGGTCGGCGTGGGAGCGGCGGAGGACGACTCAGGAGCCGGCGCGGCCGAGGACGACTCAGGAGCCGGCGCGGAGGACGAAGCCCCACCCGAGGACTCCTGGGCGCAGGCAGCGAGCAGCAGGCCCGACGCGGCGAGTGCGGCGATGGCAAGGGAACGACGGTGCATGGAAACTCCTCGTGGGGTGATGTCCCGTTCATCCTGCCAGCAGGTCAGGACGCAGCCCCCGCGGGTACGGCGGAAACCGGCTTCATGCGGGCGGCAAGCACCGCGCCCGCCAGGGCCACGGCAGCGGCCGCCCACCAGATCGCGTCGTAGGTCGAGGTGGTCGCCCCGCCCTGGGCCACGGCCGCGGCATGGACGGCCCCGAGCAGGCCGAGGGCCAGCGCGCTCAGGATCGCGTCGGAGATCTGAAGCGACGCGGAGTTGACGCCCTGCTCGGCTACCGGCGAGAGGCGCAATGTCTGCACAGCAATCGAGGGGAAGCACAGCCCCATGCCGACCGAGGCGATGAAGTACGACACCACGCAGACCATGGGAGGCAGCGCAGTGACGAGGCAGAGGGGGAGCGAGACGAGCCCGACCGCGACGATGAGTGCGCCCATGCGCACGGTGCTGCTGCGATCAGTTGACTCAGGGATGCGGCCCTGGGCATACGACCCCATCCACCAGCCGAGCGCCGAGACGCTCAACGCAAGTCCGGCGACAGTGATCGTCAGCCCTCGCTGCTCGACGAGCGCCAAGGGGATGAATACCTCGGCGCCGAAGAATGCTCCCGCCAGGATCCCGCGCATCACCACCGTCGTGGGAAGGCCGCGCTGCAGGCGCAGCGTGCCGCTCGGCAGGAGTGTCCGCACCCCCACGAAGACGAGGCAGAGCCCCACCCCTAGGCACAGGACGTCGAACCACAGGGGGAGGGCGGCGGGGCGCACGAAGGCGACCATCGCCGCGGTGAGGCCGATGGCGGTGACGAAGGCCATGGGGATGCGACCGCGCGCCCCTGACTCCCCCGTGCCGCCGTCGTGCTCCCGCAAGACGCGGCGCAGCATGAGGGCGGGCAGGATCAGCACCAAGGGTACGAGCAGGAAGGCCAGGCGCCAGCTCAGCGAGTCGGTCAGCCACCCTGCGATGAAGGGTCCGACGAGCGCGGGTATCACCCACGAGGCGGCCATGATCGAGAACGCCTTCGGACGCAGGTCCTCGGGGTAGGCGCGCGCGATGAGGACGTACGCCGCGACGATGAGCGCACCACCGCCGAAGCCCTGCACCCCGCGGGCCACGATGAGCACGCCCATCCCGGGGGCCAGACCCGCAGCCACCGCACCGAGTGCGAAGACCCACAGCCCTGCCCACATGGTGCGTCGAGGTCCATCCCGGTCGCACCAGGTGCCCGCGACGACCATGCCCACGAGCGAGCATGCGACGTAGGCACTGAAAGCCCACGCGTAGATGCCGAGACCGTCGAATTCGATGGCGACGGCAGGCATCA
>JBEGMG010000170.1:0-3985 GCA_041183165.1 Actinomycetota bacterium
GCCTGACGGAGAGCCTCGGCTTCACGCAGGCGCGCGTGCTCTGGCAGATGCGCCGTTCGCTCCTGTCGCCACTGCCTGACTCAGCCCTGCCCGAGGGAGTGGCCCTGCGCACCTTCCTGCCGGGCATCGACGACGAGGCGTGGCTTGCGGTCAACCGCGCCGCCTTCGCCGACCTCCCTGATCAGGGCGGGTGGACCCTCGACGACCTGCGTCGGCGCATGTCGGAGTCGTGGTTCGACCCCTCCGGGTTCCTCGTCGCGACCGACAAGCAGGGGGCCATCGCGGGCTTCCACTGGACCAAGGTCCACGGCGGGCACGCTCATCATGACGACACCGGCCACGAGCAATTGCATGCCGAGGGGGTCGACCACTCCCACGGCCACGGGCATGAGGCGCTCGGCGAGGTCTACGTGATCGGCGTCGATCCATCGCATCAGGGCACGGGTCTCGGGCGGTCACTGCTCGTCGCCGGGCTTCACCTGCTCGCCGCGCGCGGACTGACCCAGGCGATGCTCTACGTCGACGCCGCCAATACCCCTGCCATCGCGCTCTACTCCAGCCTCGGCTTCACCCACTGGGACACCGACGTCCTCTACCGCCGCGCCTGATTCGCTCCCCCGACCCTGAGGCGTCATCCGCGGGCCACACGGGGCTCATCCGCCTGTGGGACCATGGGGGCATGTCCACCGACGCCCCCCAGGCCCACATGCCGCAGGCCGAGGTCGAGATGGACGAGGCCGCCGTGGCGGCCGTCGAGGCCGAGGCAGGCCCGCTCCCACCCGACCGCTTCCTCGATCGGGAGCTCTCCTGGCTGGCCTTCAACGAGCGCGTCCTGCAGCTCTCGGAGGATCCCGACCTACCCGTGCTGGAGCGTGCGAAGTTCATCGCGATCTTCGCGAGCAACCTCGACGAGTTCTTCATGGTGCGCGTCGCCGGCCTCAAGCGGCGCATCGCCACAGGCATCGCCGTACGCGCGGCCAGCGGACTGACGCCGCGCGAGGTGCTCGAAGCCATCTGGAGCCGTGCTCACCTGCTCCAGCTGCAGCAGGCCACGATCTTCCGCGACCAGGTGCGCCCGGCTCTCGCGGCGCACGGCGTACGCATCCTCGACTGGGAGTCGCTCACCGCCGACGAGCGCACCGAGCTCGACGCGTTCTTCGACCAGCGCGTCTTCCCCGTCCTCACTCCCCTCGCGGTCGATCCGAGCCATCCCTTCCCCTACATCAGTGGACTGTCGCTCAATCTCGCCGTGGTCGTGCGCAATCCCGTGACCGGCACCGAGCTCTTCGCGCGCGTCAAGGTGCCACCGTCGCTGCCGCGATTCGTGCGCGTCGACGCCCAGCGCTTCGTGCCGCTGGAGTCCGTCATCGCCGCCCACCTCGACGAGCTCTTCCCGGGCATGGACATCCTCCAGCACCACACCTTCCGAGTGACCCGCAACGAAGACGTCGAGGTCGAGGAGGACGACGCCGAGAACCTCCTCAAGGCCCTCGAGCGGGAGCTCTCCCGGCGTCGATTCGGCCCTGCCGTGCGGCTGGAGGTCGAGAGCTCGATCGACCCGCACGTGCTCGAGTTGCTCATGGACGAGCTCGATGTGAGCGAGCCGGAGGTCTTCCGCCTGCCCGGGCCGCTCGACCTCACCGGCCTGTGGTCCCTCTACGCCGTGGATCGCGACGATCTCAAGCAGCCGAGTTTCGTGCCCCGCACGAGCCGCGCTCTCGCCGAGGTCGAGTCGGCGTCGGCTCCGGACATCATCGCCGAAGTGCGCGAGAAGGATGTCCTCGTCCACCATCCCTACGACTCGTTCTCCACGAGCGTGCAGCTCTTCCTCGAGCAGGCGGCCGTCGACCCGCATGTGCTCGCCATCAAGCAGACCCTCTACCGCACGAGCGGCGACTCCCCCATCGTCCAGGCCCTGATCGAGGCAGCGCGCAATGGCAAGCAGGTGCTTGCCCTCGTGGAGATCAAGGCACGGTTCGACGAGCAGAACAACATCGACTGGGGCAAGAAGCTCGAGGAAGCCGGCGTGCACGTCGTCTACGGTCTCGTCGGTCTCAAGACCCACTGCAAGCTCTCCATGGTGGTGCGCGACGACGGCGATCGCCTGCGTCGCTACTGCCATCTGGGGACGGGCAACTACCACCCCAAGACCGCTCGGCTCTACGAGGACTTCGGCCTCTTCACCTGCGATGAGCAGGTCGGTGAGGATGTGTCAGACCTCTTCAATGTGCTCTCGGGCTATTCGATGAATACTGACTATCACCGGCTGCTCGTCGCCCCCCATTCGATCCGCAACGGCCTCATCGAGCGCATCGATCGCGAGATCGAGCACGCGCGGGCAGGACTCCCCTCGGGTATCCGCTTCAAGTGCAACGCCGTCGTCGATGAGCGCATCATCGACGCCCTCTACCGCGCCTCGCAGGCGGGCGTGCCTATCAAGATCTGGGTCCGCGGCATCTGCGCCCTCCGCCCGGGAGTGCCCGGCCTCAGCGACAACATCGAGGTCATCAGCATCCTGGGCCGCTTCCTCGAGCACTCGCGCGCCTTCGAGTTCTGCAACGCCGGCGACACCGAGGTGTGGATCGGTTCGGCGGACCTCATGCACCGCAATCTCGACCGCCGTGTCGAGGCCCTGGTGAGCCTCAAGGCTCCCGAGGACATCGCGGAGGTCAACGCCCTCTTCATCCTCGCCTTCGACCCCGGCACAGCGGCGTGGGACCTGCGCCCCGACGGCACGTGGATACGCCGCACGGTCAACCCGGACGGCGGACCCCTGCGCGATCTGCAGGAGACGCTCATCGAGGTGCACCGCACCCGCGGTCGCCTGGTGTGAGCACCACCCCGAGGACAGGGTCATGACGACCGCCCATCGCGAGGTCGAGCTGAAGTTCCGCGTCACCGGCGCCTTCACACTTCCCGACTTCATGGCGGTGCCCGGTGTCTCCCGCGTGGAGACGAGACCGACCTTCACGATGTCCAACGTCTACTACGACACCTCTGACCTGCGGCTCTTCCGCTGGGGCATCACCTTGCGGCGCCGCACGGGCGGCCCGGACGAGGGCTGGCACCTCAAGCTGCCCGTGCAGGGCGCGGGCGAGGGAGTGCGCGACGAGATGCGGGAGCCCCTCTCCGAAGCCCTGCCGGCCAGCCTCGCCCGCCTGGTCACGGCGTTCGCCCGCACCACACCCCTCATGCCGGTCGCCGCGCTCCAGACCGAGCGGACCCCTCGAGTCCTCTTCGACCACGCGGGGGTCGCGGCCATCGAGATCGTCGACGACAACGTGTCGGTCATGGAGGGTGACCGCGTGGCCACGCGCTTCCGCGAGATCGAAGCCGAGGCGCTCTCCGACCCCGCTGATGCCGACCTGCTTCGCCATGTCTCGGACGCGCTCCTCGCCGCTGGAGCAGTCCCGGGCACGATCAGCAAGGCGGGTGCGGCACTGGGGCCGCGGGCCGCCGTACCCGCGGACGTCGCGGAGATCCCCTGGCCGGAGTCGAGCGCTCCCGCCAGCGATGTCGTGTCCGCCTACCTCGCCCTGCACGTGCGTCGCCTCCTGCTCGCCGACCTCCTCCTGCGACGCGATCTGCCCGATGCCGTTCATCAGATGCGCGTGAGTGCACGGCGCCTGCGCAGCGGACTCAAGGTTTTCGGGCCCCTGCTCGAGGAGGCTTGGGCACGCCATCTGCGGACCGAACTCGACGAGGTTGACGCGGCCAGGGCCCGGGAGGTCATCGACGCGCAGCTCGGCCAGCGCATGGCCGAAGCCGGCGCCGAGGTCCGGGGCGTTGTCGACTCCCCCCGCTACACCGCACTGCTCGAGTCGCTCGTCGAGGGAGTGCGCCGCCCCCCGTTCACCGCGAGCGCCCGCGAGCCCGCCGACGCGGTCCTGCCTCCTCTCGTGACGAAGGCGTTCCGACGACTGGACCGGCGGGTCGCGGGTCTCGAACTCACCACGCCGAGTCCCGTGTGGCATGAGGCTCGCAT
>JBEGMG010000171.1:0-3608 GCA_041183165.1 Actinomycetota bacterium
GGTCCGCGCTGGGATTCGCCAAGGAACCCCCGAACGTCGCTATAGCGCTTCACAGGCCGAGGGGTGAAACGGACACGATCGTCGCCGTCATGCGTCGACCCGTGCTCACGAAGTCAGGCACCTTCCGCGCGGTATTGAGGGTCCTCTCCTCCAACGAGGCCCAGGCACTCACTGGCCACCTGACCCAGCACGGCAAGGATCACGATCCAGTGGGCATCCCTGCCCGTCTCGGAGCCGTGTCCATCTTCATCGACACGGCACAACCCATGACTCCACCGCCCCCCTGCCCCGGGGACTCGTGCAATGCCCCTGGCCCGGCAGCAGCAGGTGCGACGGGCGCCTACTAGTTCGTGAACTGAGGGTCGCGCCAGCCGCCGAGATTGCGCACGAACTTGTCCGCCTCACGCGGACCCCAGGTGCCGGGTGCATACGGCAGCACGGGCGGTGGATCAGTGAGCAGCGGCTCGACGATCTCCCAGGTGGCCTCCACCGAGTCCCATCGGGGGAAGAGCGTGTGATCCCCCACCATCGCGTCGTGCAGGAGACGCTCATAGGGGCTCGGGAAGACGCCGAGGGTGTCGCCGAAGTCGAGTGAGAGGAACTCCGGCTCGACCGCATCCACGCCCGGAGTCTTCACGCGAATGCCGATGTCGATCCCCGAGGGCTGCCCGATGCGCAGCACGACATCGTCATGGCCCACGACCCGTTGCATGTGGTCGCCGAGACGGAAGGCGGGTGCCTTCTTGAAGCGCACGACGACCTCGGTGGCCGTGGTGGGCATCTCCTTGCCCGCACGGATGATGATGGGGACTCCCGCCCAGCGCCAGGTGTCGCAGTGCAGCCGCACCGCGACATAGGTCTCGGTGTCGGAGTCTGGGGCCACACCGGGGATGGACCGGTAGCCGTCGTACTGGCCGCGTACGACGTCGGCGTCGTCCAGCGGGCGCAGCGCGCGGAAGATATCGAGTCGTCGGTCACCGATGGGGTCGTGGCTGGCACCGGGCGGCTCCATGAGGACGAGCGCAAGCACCTGCAGGAGGTGGTTCTGGACGACGTCGCGCAGGGTGCCGACCTTGTCGTAGAACGAGCCGCGGTCCTCGACGCCGAAGCTTTCGGCCATCGTGATCTGGATCGACTCGACGTACTCACGCCGCCACAGCGGCTCCAGCCAGGCATTGGAGAACCGCACGTAGACGATGTCCTGCACCGGCTCCTTGCCCAGGTAGTGGTCGATGCGCAGGATCTGGTCCTCGCGCAGGATCGCGTGCAGCCGCTCATTGAGTTCGCGCGCGGTCTCCAGGCTCGTGCCGAAGGGCTTCTCCACGGCAACGCGGCAGCCTGACGTGAGATCGGCCGCACCGAGCTGCTCCACGACAGGGCCGAAGAGGCTCGGCGGGATCTCGAGGTAGAACAGCGGGCTCTTCGCACCCTTCATGTGGGCGGCCAGCCGCGTGTAGAGCCCAGCGTCGGTGAAGTCGCCGCCGAGGTAGGTCATGCGGTTCGTCAGTCGAGCGAGCACGGTGTCATCCACCTGCTCACCGGACTTCTCGAGGACAGCGTGCACGGACTCTCGCGTCATCCGCCAGAGGTCCTCGTCACCCATGTCGTTGGCTGCGACGCCGATGACGGGCACGGAGAGCAATCCGCGCTTCTCCAGGTGATAGAGCGACGGGAGCGTCATCTTGTGTGCCAGGTCGCCCGTGATGCCGAAGATCACGAGTGCGTCGGAATGGGCGCTTCCTGCAGAGCGAGACATGAATTCCCTAGAGGTAGAGGCCAGTGTGGTCATCCGCATGGCGCGAGGAGGCGACTGCGTGCACATCGCGCTCACGGAGCAGGACGTATTCGAGTCCGTGCAGCTCGACCGATCCGCGATCCTCCGGCTCGAAGAGCACGCGGTCGCCGATCTCGATGGTGCGCACCGTCGGCCCGATGGCGACGACGCGCGCCCAGGAGAGCTTGCGTCCCACCTGCGCGGTGGCAGGGATCACGATGCCGCCGGTCGAGCGCCGCTCGCCCTCATCCGCGCCGGGGCGGACGAGGACGCGATCATGGAGGAGGCGAATCGGGACGGAGCCGTCCGGCCGAGGCGTGGTGTCCGGAGCGTCCAGGGTGCTCGTCATGCCTTCGCCGCGCCGACTCAGTGGCAGTGGCAGCGGCGGCTGCGGCGCCAGCGGCGGAAGACGACCAGGGTGACGATGACCCCCGCGGCGACGGCGACGCGCTCGGGGCGAATGCCGCCGTATTCATCCGTGAAGACGCCCTTCACCGCGGCCACGCCACGGTGCACGAGAGCCTGAGGGGTGGTCTCCGCCTTGAGCTGCTCGATGGTGGAGGCCAGGTTGCTGCGCGCCTCGGCGATCTCCGCCTCGAGCTGGGCGGCCGAGGGCGCGGGGCCCTGCTCCGGGGTCTGGGTCACGGCGGGAGCCTACGCCGTGCCCGGCCCCTCCTGAAGTCGTGGGGCTACTTGCAAAGATTTTGCATTAGTAGGCCACCTGCGCCTAGAGTCGAGCCATGCCGCTCCCGAGACACTCTCTGGCATCGGCCCTGCCCGTAGCCGTGGTCGCCGTGCTCGCCCTCAGCGCCTGCGGGGGCAGTTCCGGCACTGCCTCCCCAGAGTCGGCGAATGCGTCCGCGGGATGCGGGCTGGTCGTCGCGACCACGGTATCGCCGCTCACGTCGATCGTCGCGGCTGTGGCGGGCGACAGCGTCACGATCGAGGGCATCGTCCCCGAGGGCACCAACTCGCACACCTTCGAGCCGGAGCCCCAGGCAGCCGAGCTGCTCAACAAGGCCGATCTCATCTTCATCAACGGCCTCAAGCTCGAGGATCCCACGTTGCAGCTTGCCGAGGCCAACAAGAAGGACGGTGCGGAGATCGTCGAGCTTGGCACGATCGTCCTGCCCGAGTCCGACTACATCTACGACTTCTCCTTCCCCGAGGAGGACGGCAAGCCCAATCCCCATCTGTGGACGGACCCGGGCTACGCCGTCGCTTACGCCGACATCGCGCGCCAGAAGCTCACCGAGCGCTGTCCTGACAACGCCGCGGCGTACCAGGCCAACTTCGACGCGTTCAAGGCCCAGGCCGACAAACTCGCCGAGGCCGTGCGTGCCGATCAGGCATCCGTGCCCGAGGGCCAGTTGAAGCTCGTCACCTACCACGACGCCTACGCCTACTTCGCCAAGAACTTCGGCTGGGAGGTGGTCGGCGCCATCCAGCCCAGCAGTTTCGACGACCCCACCCCTGCCGAGGTCGCCGGCCTCATCGAGCAGATCCGCACGGCCGGGGTGCCGACCATCTTCGGCTCCGAGGTCTTCCCCTCAGCGGTGCTCGAGGCGATCGCGGCCGAGACCGGGGTGCGCTACGAGGACTCACTGCGCGACGACGACCTGCCCGGGGCGCCAGGGGAGCCTCAGCATTCGCTCCTCGAGCTCCTGCGATACAACTACCGCACCATGATCCTTGGACTCGGCGGTCAGCCCACGCAGCTCGACGCGCTCGTCATCGAGCGCACCGTCCCCGACACCGCCTTCTACCCGCAGTGACCTCAACCGGACTGATCGACCTCGCCTCCGTATCCGCGGGATACGGTCGGACGACGGTC
>JBEGMG010000172.1:0-9143 GCA_041183165.1 Actinomycetota bacterium
AGCGCGGCACCTCACCCAGATCGGGGTGCCAGAGCACGTGGTCGTAGTGCAGGTGCGTCGCGAGTCCTGCGGCGCATTGCGTCTGCGCGGCAGCGAGGAACCCCGCGACTCCTGCGAGCTCGTCCGCGTCCCAGCACGGGTCGACCACGAGTGCTTCAGCTCCGGCGAAGACGACGGTGGATGTCGTGGCGTACCGACGTGACGTCATCACGTGAACGCCGGGAGCGACCTCGACAGCAGAGCGCGTCATCCAGCGAGCCTAGGCGACGAGCAGTTGTACGCCGTACGAGGAGAGGGTTCGGTCGCGCGTAACCAGGACAAGAGTGTCGAGTTCCGCCTGCGCGACAAGCATGCGATCGAAAGGATCGGCATGATGCAGGGGAAGTGAACCAGCGCGATCAGCATGGCGGGCGTCTATGGCAAGGAGCGCGAATCCCTCCGAGCGGCATTGATCGACCAGGTCGGGCGGCATGTCGACTTTCCCGAGTTGACGTTTGATCGACAACTCCCACACCGTGGCGGCGGACACCATCACGTCGTTCGCAGTGTCGCTAATCTTCGCCGCGGCTTCCTCCGAAATGGGTGCGCCTTGAAGCCACCACAGCAGGACGTGAGTAGCAAGGAGCAACCTCACGCGTCCTCGCCCCGGAACGCTTGTGCCACTTCCCGCGGCAGCTCGTCGAAGTCGTCGTAGATGTGGACGCGGCCCCGCCAGGCCCCCGGTTGCCTCCGCCCTGTCGCGGCGTCGATCCTCACCAGGCGCGCGATGGGTCGCCCCGCACGGGCGATGACGACCTCGCCACCGGTCTCAACCTCCGTGAGCAGGGAGGAGAGCTTGGTCTTCGCCTCGTAGACATTGACGGTGCGCGCCATGGGCCCCGTGTGAAGACTTGACCAAGGTTGGTCAAGTCTCTATCCACCGTCAGGGGCGCGAGACCGCGTCCAGGTCGGCGAGGTCCTCAGGGCTCAGGTCAAGTCCTGTGCTGGCGACGAGGGCGGGGAGCTGCTCCACCCGCGACACCGAGGCGATGGGAGCGGCGACGGTCGGCCTGGTGAGAAGCCACGCGAGTGCGACCGTCGCCGGTGCGACCCGATGCCGGCCAGCGACAGCGCGCACGACGTCGAGGATGGCCTCGTTGCGGGGTGTCTGGAACTGACTGACGGTGTCGCTTCTTGCTCCCGACAGGGCGGAAGCGTCGTACTTGCCCGTGAGGAATCCCGCGGCGAGTGGCCAGTAGGGCAGGCAGGCGAGCCCGTCACGCTCGCATACCTCCTGGAGGGACCCTTCGAATTCATCGCGCACGACGAGGCTGTACTGAGGCTGCACGGCACAGAAGCGAGGCAGTCCGATCTCGTCGGCGATGCGCAGGGCCTCACCGAGCCGAACCCCGGTGTAGTTGGACGCGCCGATCGCACGGACCTTGCCAGAGGTGACGAGCTCCCCGAGAGCCCGGAGCGTCTCCTCCAGCTGAGTGCGCGAGTCATCGGCATGGCAGTAGTAGAGGTCGACGTAGTCCGTCTGCAGTCGTCGCAGGGATCCGTCGATGCCCGACATGATCTGCGAGTAGCTCAATCCCTGATTGCCCGGCAACTTGCCCACCTTGGTGCAGATGACGATGTCGGAGCGATTGCCTCGCTCGCGCATCCATTGCCCGACGATCTCCTCGGATTCCCCTCCCGAGCACCCGGGTGCCCAGTGCGGATAGGAATCCGCGAGGTCAACGACGTTGCCGCCCGCCTCGACGTAGGCATCGAGGATGTCGTAGGAGGCCTGCTTGCCAGCCGTCCAACCGAAGACGTTGCCGCCGAGAGCGAGGCGCGAGATCTCCAGTGCGGACGTGCCTAGTGGAATGCGCTGCATGAGTGACACGGAGCCAGCCTAGGACCGCCGCGACACGCACTCGAATGGGCGATGACGTCGACGGAGAGGGCTAGCGTGTCGCCCGGAGGCGAGATGTCCGAAGAAGGCGATCGAATCAAGCAGGACGAGCGCGCCGTAGCTGCCTGGTCTGTCTGGCGCATCGCCCGACTTGCCGCGTCGATGTTCGTCCTGATGACAGCTGCGTACTACCTGATGGTGGCGTTCGACAACATCACGAATCCGACCAATCCGAGTGCGAGCAACTGGCCCTTCGTGCAGGGGGTACTCAGTGGCGATGGGGTTCCCACGGACAGTGGCTTCCAGTATCGCTTCATCGATGCGACGTGGTTTCAGGTGATCAGCTATATCGGCATCATCTCGGGAGAGACGATCACCGGCCTTCTCCTGCTCATCGGCGGGATCCTCGGCCTTCGCCGTACCTCCGCTTGTCCACGCTGGGGGCGAGCCCAGAAGTGGACCTTCGCGGGTGGCACCACCGGCTTGCTCGTCTTCTTCTTCGGCTTCATGACCGTCGGCGGCAACTGGTTCATCATGTATCTGAACTCCAAGTGGAACGGCCTCCAGCCCGCCTTCCAGAACTCGGTGATGACGGCCCTCATGATGATCTTCGTGACCGGGGTCTTGATCGGTGGTCATCTGGCTCCGGAGCACCGAGACTCCGGCGACTGACCAAGGGCGCCTTGGGCGCATGGGCAACATGGCGGTACCCTCGTCTCTGCCTTGGAGACAGGGCGACGCGCGAGTGGCGGAATAGGCAGACGCGCACGGTTCAGGTCCGTGTGCCCGTAAGGGTGTGGGGGTTCAACTCCCCCCTCGCGCACCCACGCACATGTGCTTGTCCCCCAATTCCTCTTTGCGTTCTATGCGAGAACCAGATGCGGGTCTATCCCGCCCACGTGAGCGAATGTGACTTCCGTGGCGAAGGCGGAATCCCATGGACGAGCGGACGATGCACTCCTATGCTGACTCCGCGAGGGGAGGGCCGATGCGCCCGGTGCTGTTCAGTTTCGCGGGTCGGCCGGTCGGCACTCACGATGTCTTCGTCGCCCTCGCCATCGTGGCTGGCCTGGCCGTGTTCATCTTCGAGACCCGGCGCCGACGGATGTGGGATGAGCGCCTGATCCCGGTCATCGTGGGCCTAGTGGTCGGCGGTGCGCTGGGCGCGCGGGCCGCCGAGGTTCTCGACGCCATGTTGCAGGGCGGTGTCGGAGCGGTCGCCTGGGCGTGGCAGGAAGGCGGGCGCACCATCCTCGGTGGCCTCACGGGCGCGTACGTCGGAGCACTCATCGGCAAGCGACTCGGCGGCTACCCCGGCCGCACCGGCGACCTGTTCGCGCCGGCGGTCGCGATCGGCTTGGCCGTCGGGCGGATCGGCTGCTTCCTCAGTGAGGCGCCCGGCCGGCCAACGTCGCTGCCATGGGGCATCACGGTTGACCCGGCGGTGGCGGCGTCGATCCCCGAGTGCCCCGGCTGCGTCGCCGGGGTGGCCATGCACCCGTCCTTCCTGTACGAGATCGTGTTCTGCTTGGTCGCGTTCGCCGTGCTGCTGTGGCTGCGCGACCGCATCACCGGGCCGGGCGAGCTTTTCGTCCTGTTCCTCGCGGCGTATGCCGTATTCCGATTTGGCGTGGAGTTCACCCGCGCCAACCCGCCCGACCTGTGGGGGCTCACTCGCTCGCAGGTGTTCCTGCTCGTCCTCTCGCCGCTGCTCGCGGTGCGCGTGTGGCGCGCCGCCCGTCGCGGTGTCTACGAAGGTGTCCTGCCCAAAGTCCGCATTCCACTGAGAGGTGCCGCATGACCGAGTCGAACCCGCCCGAGCTGCCCGAGGAGTCAAATGCCTCCCAGTCGCCGACCGAGGACGCAGGGCACGTCCCGCCGCCAGACGCAGCCGAGCCGCAGTCGGGCTCCCGCTATGACAGCCGCACGGTGTGGTTGACCGCTGGCATCGTTGTCTTGATCGTCGCCGTGGCGACATGGTTGCTGCCCTTCATCGGCCTGGCGGTGCCCGTGGTGCTGCTCATCTCCGTGTTCTTCCTCGCGGCCAAGAACCAGACCGTGCGCTACCGCAGCGTGCTGGCCGGGCTTTTGCTCGGTCTGGGTGTCGGACTCCTGGTCACGGCCGGACTGTGCACGGCGATCTTCAGCGGCAATCTCCCGTCGCCGCTGTCGTCATGACGCTCACCCACGAGCCGAGCGCCCCTCCGCAGCAGTTGACGCACGGCAGCGGGATGCCGCTGCGCGATGACCGGATCCACCGCTACGTCACGGCGTTCTGCCCTTCGTGCCCCCCCGACGACCTGTCCGACGTTCGGCGGCTCTCGGGCTGGCTCGCCGAGCGCGACGGGCACATCTGGCTCGAGCGCGGCTGCCCCGACCACGGCTTCGTGCGCACGATGTATGACGAGGATCCGGAGATCCTGCGCTACCTCGAGCAGTGGACGGCGCCGACGAAGTGGCATGTGCCCGACACCCCCGGAAACTACGACCCCGTGCCGGCGTCCTACCTGCGCGGGCTCGGCGAGATGCAGACCCAGCACACCTGCATCCTGCTCGAGGACATCATCGAGACCTGCAATCTGCGCTGCCCGACCTGCTTCACCGACTCCTCGCCTGAACTCCGAGGGGTCGTCCCGTTGGCTGACGTGCTGGCCAACATCGACCAGCGTCTCGCGCGCGAGAATGGGCGGCTCGACGTCGTCATGCTCAGCGGCGGTGAGCCGACACTGCACCCCGACCTGCCCACACTGCTTGACGAGCTGGTCGCGCGCAATATCGTCCGAATTCTCATCAACACCAACGGCGTTCTCCTCGCGCGCGATGACAACCTGCTCGAGGTGCTCCGCCGCCATCGCAAGCGCGTAGAGGTCTACCTGCAGTACGACGGCCTGCGTGCCGAGTCGTCGCGTCACCATCGCGGCGGCGACCTCACCGCCATCAAGGCGCGCGCCCTGCAGCGGCTCTCGGCTGCCGAGGTCTTCACGACATTGACGATGACGGCGGCACTCGGCGTCAACGACGACGAGATCGGCGATGTGATCCGCGTGGCGCTCGCCACCCCATACGTCGGCGGCGTCTCCATCCAGCCTGTCTTCGGCTCGGGACGAGCGGGCCTCATCGACCCACTCGATCGGCTCACACACACCGGAGTCCTCGCGCGCCTCGGCCCACAGACCGACGGTCTGGTCACCTGGCGCGACCTCACCGCGCTGCCGTGCTCGCACCCGCACTGCGCGAGCATTGGCTACCTGCTGCGCACCGACGATGGCGAGTGGCGCTCGCTCGTCTCGCTCATTGGCCATGACCGGCTGCTCGCAAACCTCGACCTGGTCGCCAACCGCATCGCCGACGATCAGATCCCGCGCGAGCTGCGGAAGGCCGCCAAGGCCTCGCTGCTCGGCCTCATGAGCGAGCAGACGTCACTGTCGCACCCCGACATCGGGGCCCTCTGGCGTGACGTGTGCGAAACCTGCGACCTCGGCATCGCCTCCCTGCTGAAGATAGCCGCGGCCGCGGGCCTGCCGGGCAGCCAAGAACGGCTGCGCCGGATGCTGGGGGAGCGCGTCGTCCGCATCTCGGTGAAGCCGTTCATGGACATGAGCACGATGATCGAGGAGCGGCTCACGCAGTGCTGCGTCCACGTGGGCACGAGGTCGCAGACGCAGGACCAGTGCGCCCCCTTCTGCGCGGTGCAGGCCTGGCCCCAACTGTCGCGGCAGCGCATCTCCACGGCGGTCACCGACCAGGTCCTGATCCCGATGCCCACCCTCGTGACAGGAGGCGAGTCATGACGGCACCGTCGGAAGGCCTGGCGGGAGTGCCCGAGCGTCCCGTACCTGGCGAGCCCGCAGCGCAAACGTCCTTCGATCCGCTGAAGTTGTGCATCTTCACCACGATCGCTCTGCTCGCCTGGATCTTCGGGCCGTTGGCCGTCGCTGTGTTCGCCGTCCTCGGTCTGGCCGGCTACTGGCGCGCCCACCGCGCCGGCCTCACCCGCAGCGGCTGCTACCTGCGCGACGTGCGTCTGGTCCTGCTCTACCTCGGCATCGTCCTCGTTGCCGCGCTCGCCGGCATCGCGTGGACGGTCTACGGCTGGCTGCGATGACGACTGCCGGTGCTCGGGTGCCTCTGATTCAGGCATTGATCGGATGAAGGATGCCCGGGGTGGCGTCGCCACCACCTGAAGATCCACACTGAAGCGTGATATCCCGTCGCTCCCTCGGCCCAGTAGCCGCCGCGTGCGTGGCATTGGTGGCTCTGGGTCCCTGGCCGGCTCACGCGGCTCCGACGCCTGCTGCAGACCGGGCTGCCTCGGGAGATCTCCGGCTCTATGCCGGGACTCGGCCGGCGGTGACCCCACAGGGTGCGACATCGGTGAGGACCATTCGCACAGCGGATGGGCGCACGCGCTCCTATCGCCTCTTCGTCCCGTCCGGCAACCTGCGCGCTGCGCCCCTCGTCGTCGCCCTCCACGGAGGCCTCGGGAGCGCAGCCCAATTCGCCGTGAACTCCGGACTGGACGGCCTGGCGACCTCGAATGGCTTCATCGTCGTCTACCCGGAGGGCGTAGGCCGACTGCCCGACGGCAGCGGTGGAGCGCAGACGTGGAACGGCGGCAACTGCTGCGGCCCCGCCGTCAAGCAGGGCGTAGACGACGTGGCCTTCCTGCGCCGAGTCGTCTCCGATGTCTCCCGCGACCATCGCATCGACCGGGACCGGGTGTACGCCGTTGGCCACAGCAACGGCGGCATCATGGCCCTGCGCCTGGCCTGCGAGGCATCCGACGTCTTCGCGGCCGTGGGCGTGCAGTCGGCCGTCCTGGGAGTGGAGCGGTGCTCTCCCCGGCGGCCGGTCTCCCTCCTGCAGATCCACGGGACCGCGGATACCAACGTGCCTTTGGCGGGGGGTATGGGCACGGGGCTGGCCGGGGTCGACTTCGATCCCCCTCGGCAGGCGTCGCGGACGCTCGCCGAGCGAGACGGCTGTCGCAAGCGTCCGGTGAGCAGGACCGACGCGGCCAATGCGGATCTCGCCCTCCAGCGCTGGACCTCATGTCGGCAGGGTTCGTCCGTCGCCTTCCTCACGGTGCAGTCAGCCGGTCATGCCTGGATGGGGCATGCGGCTGCATCCCCGTATGCCGAGCAGTTCGTGGGGCCGCCGTACATGGGTCTGGATTCGACGCGCGCCCTGTGGTCCTTCCTGGCAGCGCACCCTCGCCGGTGACCGGCGCTGGGTGCGACGGCACCTGGATTCAACGGCGATCCGGCTCAGGTCTGTCGCTACACTGACGCGCTCCAAGGCACGTGACCGTTCAGGAAGGTGCTCCCGTGGGTCTGGGTACGGACATCCGCCTCTCCCGCCTCTTCTCCAACCCCTCCGGCAACCTCTTCGGCATCGCCGTCGACCACTTCGTGGGCTACGGCAATGTCCGTGAGGGCGGCCTGGCTGACCTGCCGTACGCCGTCGCGAACTGCATGAAGGCTCATCCCGACACCATCACGATGACGCCCGGCACCGCGAAGCACTGCTGGCCGCCGTACGTCGGGCAGGCGTCGCTGATCATCCAGGCGAGCTACTGGACACCGGACGACCGGATCCGCGACCGTCTCGCGAAGCCCAGCGACGCCGTCCGCCTCGGCGCGGATGCGCTCGCGGTGTCCATCTGCGTGCGCGGTGAGACCGAGGGCGACTTCATCCGCTGGCTCTCCGACGCAGTGCGCGATGCGGCGGCGTACGAACTCCCGGTGGTGGCGCACATCTACCCGAGGGACTACACGAACGGCGTCAAGATCGTCTTCACACCGGACGAGATCGCGTACGCCGTCCGGGTGGGCATCGAGACCGGCGTCGACGTCATCAAGGTCGGCTACCCGGGCGATGAGCAGGCTTTCGCGGAGATCATCTCCTCATGCCCGGCGCCCATCGTCATGGCCGGCGGACCCAAGGAGCCCACGCTTCGCGCTGCGCTCGCCCACATCCACGCGGGCATGCGCGCGGGTGCGCGTGGCGCGGTGGTGGGCCGCAACATCTGGGGAGAGGTCGACATGGAGCACGCGGCTCGGGCTTACGCCGCGGTCATCCACGACGGACTCGATGCCGACGAGGCTCTCGCACGCGCATGATCCTCGGCCTCGGCTGCATCGCCCACGACCTCATCCTCGTGACGGAGACGCCGTGGGAGTCGGGTAAGGGCCGTGTCATCGAGCGCGAGACGCGCTTCGGTGGCAACGTGCGCAACGCCCTCGCCACCGTCGCGGCCCTCGGCTATTCAGCCGGCTACCTCGGTGCGATCGGGGTGACGACCCTTGGCGATGAGGCGGTGTCCGACCTCGCTGAGTACGGCATCAGCACGGAGTACGTCGAACGGGTCGCTGGCGCGGATCCGGTGGAGTCACGCATCACCGTGACCGCGGGCGGCGAGCGCTACATCGCATTCGATGACGCGCCACTCGGTCGCACGCCCCTACCGAGCGACGACATCGTGGCTCGCGCACTCGACGACGGCAAGGCCCTGCTGATCGACGCGGTCGTCGCACCGCCGGGCTCGCTCGGCGTCGTGAGGCAGGCGCGCGACCGCGGGATACCGGTCATCCTCGACGCCGAGCGCGACCCCTCCCCGATCGTCCGCGACCTGGTGGATGCTGCGGATCACCTCGTCATCCCGCGCAGCTTCGGAGCTTTGCTGACGGGCACTGAGCAGCCCGAAGCCATCGCGGAGCGGCTGTGGAGTTCGGAGCGTCGGGCGATAGTCCTCACCGACGGCACCAACGGGGCCTACGCTTTCGACTCGCCGTTTGCCGCAGTGCATGTCTCGGCGTTCCCTGTGACAGCCGTCGACACCACTGGATGCGGCGATGCGTTCCACGGCGCCTACGCCTGGGCCCTGCTCAAAGAAGCGGAGCTTCGCGATCGTGTGGAAGTCGCTAGTGCTGCAGCGGCGGCGCTCGCTGCGCTGCCTGCCGGCAGTCGCCGGGTGGCTACGCGTTCTGCGATAGCGAAGTACGCACCCGCACACGACTTTCTCTAGCGAGCCAGATAGCTGCGGTTACCCGGGCAGAGAGTCACTCAGGCTGGCTCGTGCACTCTTGCGCGAAGTCCTGTGCGCCAGCTCGGTCGCCGGGTCCGAGTTCAGTCATCGTGCCCAGCGTCGGATACATCACGTTGTCAGGTGATGTCGCGTGACCGAGGCCGAAGATGTGCCCCAACTCATGCAGGTAGAGATTCATCAGATGGCGTGGCTCCGCCGACTGCTCACGCAGCACGT
>JBEGMG010000173.1:0-3311 GCA_041183165.1 Actinomycetota bacterium
TGCCCCCAGTGTGCCTGTCGGAGGCACCGAGAGAAGTCAGTGGCCTCGGGCGACCCAGTCGTCGTAGGCCGCCGCTTCGGCGCCGATAGTCGTCTCGTCGCCGTGGCCGGTGAGGACCCGAGTGTGCGGGGGGAGCGTGAGCAGGCGCTCGCGGATGGAGTCCAGGATCGTCGGGAAGTCGCTGAAGGAGCGCCCGGTCGCGCCGGGACCGCCGTGGAAGAGCGTGTCGCCGCTGAGGAGGACTGCGAGTTCGGGGATGTAGAGGCACACGCCGCCAGGGGAGTGCCCGGGGGTGTGGATGACCTCGGCGTCGAGACCCGCGACCACGATGCGGTCTGCGTCGGCGAGGGCGGTGAAGTCCACGCCCGCGTTGACGACCTCCCAGAGCATGGCGTCGGCGGGATGGAGGTAGACAGGTCCGTCGACTGCCGAGAGGAGGTCTTGCACGGCGTTGACATGGTCATTGTGCGAATGCGTGCACAGCACTCCTACGACGCGGCGATCACCCACGGCGGCGAGGATCGTGTCGGCGCTGTGCGCGGCGTCGACGATCAGCACCTCCTCCTCATCGCCGACGAGCCAGACGTTGTTGTCGACCTCGAAGTCCTGGCCGTCAAGGCTGAAGATGCCGCTCGTGATGACGCGCTCGACCCGCACGCTCACTTGTCGAACACCACGACGCTGCGCAGGACATCCCCATGATGCATCTTGTCGAAGGCGGCCTCGACGTCACCGATGCCGATCTTCTCGGAGACGAACTCGTCGAGCGGCAGTCGTCCCTGCAGGTAGAGATCAATAAGCATGGGGAAGTCACGAGAGGGGAGGCAGTCGCCGTACCAGCTTGACTTCAGTGCGCCACCGCGACCGAAGAACTCGACTAGGGGCAGGTCGATGCGCATATCCGGTGAGGGCACCCCGACCAAGACGACCGTGCCCGCGAGGTCGCGCGCGAAGAACGCCTGCTCGTAGGTGTCCGGGCGGCCGATCGCCTCGATGACGACATCAGCGCCGAAGCCGTCGGTCGCCTCGCGGATCGCCTCGACGGCATCGACATTGCGGGAGTTGACGGTGTGCGTGGCTCCGAACTTCTTGGCGAGCTCGAGCTTGCGGTCATCGATGTCGACGGCGACGATCGCGCGTGCCCCCGCCAGGCGCGCTCCGGCGATCGCGGCGTCACCAACACCGCCGCAGCCGATCACCGCGACGGTGTCACCACGCGAGACGCCGCCGGTGTTGATGGCTGCGCCCAGGCCCGCCATGACACCGCAGCCGAGCAGGCCCGCCACCTCGGGGGCCGCATCAGGATCCACCTTGGTGCACTGGCCCGCAGCGACCAGGGTCATCTCGGCGAATGCACCGATGCCCAGCGCCGGGGAGAGTTCCGTGCCGTCGAGCAGGGTCATCTTCTGTGTCGCATTGTGGGTGTTGAAGCAGTACCAGGGACGCCCGCGCAGGCAGGCGCGGCACTGACCGCAGACTGCCCGCCAGTTCAGGATCACATAGTCGCCAGGCGCGACGTCGGTGACATCGGGCCCGACCGACTCCACGATGCCGGCTGCCTCATGGCCCAGCAGGAAGGGGAAGTCGTCGTTGATGGCGCCCTGGCGGTAGTGCAGGTCCGTGTGGCATACGCCGCACGCCAGGATCGTGACCCGCGCCTCGCCCGGCCCGGGATCGGGCACGACGATCGTCTCAAGAGTGACGGGCGCGTCCTTCTCGCGTGCGATGACTCCCTGGACCTGGACGGCCATGGCTGACTCCCTCTCATCGGTAGGTACGCGTCGGTCGAAGAGTAGAGGGGGTGCGTAGGCTCCCCTCGCTCGGATGGGGACTACGGACTTGCCGACCGGTGACCTGGGTGCCTCGAGGTGTCGCTACAAGCTCGCGCTCACGATTCGGTGGGGTGAGTGACGGGACTCGAGGTCCATGCCGCGCCGTGCAGTCGCTGGACCCGTTCGTACATGACCGGTGCATATGTCCCTCGACTGCGGCTGGCTCGCGCTCTAGAGCTAGCGCCTGGCGGCTCTCGTGGTCGAACTTGCAGACTGCCACAAAATGCTGGAGGCGCCTTACGAAAGGAACTCGACGAAGGGCATTCAGGCCGAGCACGCACCAAAGTTGCGGCGCATCCTGTCGGCTCTTGATGTCGCCGTCGCGCCCGGTGACCTGGACATTCCCGGCTTCAGGCTGCTCCATCTCAAGGGTCGGCTTTGGGGCCACTGGTCGATCTGGGTGAGTGGTAACTGGCGCGTCACCTTCGGACTCTTTGATACGGATATCGAACTCGTTGACTACCTGGACTACCACCCAAGAGGATGGCAGCCATGAGGAATCCCGTGCACCCCGGAGCGATCCTCCGCGAGGACGTGCTCGTCGAACTCGGGCTCAGCGTCAGCGAAGCCGCGGAACGGCTAGGGGTCGCGCGCTCCTGGCTGGCCATGCAATCAGTTCGGGACCTCGCCGAAGAGCGAGCTGGTGGGACACCAAAGGTGCGCAGGCTCGATACCGTCTCGTACTCCCCGTGAGTGAGCGTCGGTGACCCAAGATCCATCAGGCTTATGAAACCTAGGCCACTCGATTGGAGTAGCGCTGACGAGCAGCCTCTCCTGAAGTGCCGATAAAGGCGCCGATGGCTGACCAGGACATTCCTCGCTCGCGGGCAGTCTTGACGGCTTCGACGATGTGTCTCTCGGCCTCCGAGCGTTCCTGAACGGCTGAACGTAGGAGTGCGACTGCTCCCGCGTCGAGCTCATCGTCCTCGGAAGGATCGTAGTTCTCGAAGCGGGCAGCCAATTCATCCGCGTGCTGGAGAATCTCATCTACCGTGCGTGGCATCTTCATCACCTCAGGAACTTGTCGCGCGCTTGCATGGCGTGAACGATGACTACGGCCACGTCGCCCTCGACTTAGCCGACCTCGAGAATGATCGCCGCCGCATTAGCCCCGATCATCATGGTGAAGCCGTCACCCAGATCCCAGATGCGAATCGGGTTCCGATAGGCATGCAGGATGTCGTCCTTCGTCAATCCGTGCTTGAAGGCCGACTCAGCAATAATGGGCTCCTCGAGCACCATGCCAAGATAACTTGTCGCGTCGCCACAGGCAAGGTATTCGCCCTTGAGTAGCTCGTTGATGGTCAAGCGGACGGTCGTCTGCGAGGGCAGGACCCAGGAAACGTGAGGGCAGAGAGGGGAAACCGGAAGAGGTTCCCTCACGAATCGCTGGGGTGAGTGACGGGACTCGAACCCGCGACATCTGCGACCACAACGCAGCGCTCTACCAGCTGAGCTACACCCACCGCGTCTCCCTCG
>JBEGMG010000174.1:0-4211 GCA_041183165.1 Actinomycetota bacterium
GCTGCGGGAATCGGGATAGGTAGCCCGGATGAGGTCGGCAACCCGCTGGGTGCCCGGCTTGGTGGCCGGGTCGCAGATGTACTGCCCCTGGTACGTGGGCAGCGGGTCGACCTCTGCTGGCAGGCCCGACGGCAACGCGGGGGGCGGAGGGAGGGGGACCTCGTCCTTGGCCTTCTTGTCCTTCTTGTCCTTCTTGGCGTCAGCCTTCTTCTGGGCCGCCTTACCCGCATCACCTCGGATGGGTGCCCCGGAGGGACCCTCGGAGACGGAGGGGTCGGGCACATGGTCTGCCTCGCCGATCGGCGATGATGCCGCGGGCTGGGCGATGAGCAGGAAGCCGGCCACGAGAGCCACGCAGGCGCCCAGGACCGTCGCCCGCAGTCGGGTCACCGGTCCCTTAGGATCTGCCCCGGAAGGGCCACCACGGGCACGCACGCCGTCCAAGGTAGCCCCTACCCGCTCGGGAGCCTCGCTCGTCACGCGCGTTTCCCCGGAAAGTCCCCAGATCGTCATCTTGGCCTCCATACGAGGTACAGAACGCGCCCTGAGGAGCGTTTGCCCACGTCAGACCCCAATGTCGTTGAGGAGCCATGTCCACAGAACCCCTAGAGGACGTCCCCGCGCGCGCCCTCGTGGTCACCGCACACCCCGACGACGTCGATTTTGGCGCTGCGGGCACCGTGGCCTCATGGATCGCCCAGGGAACCCAGGTGACCTACTGCATCGTCACCGACGGCGACGCCGGAGGGTTCGACCCGGCGGTGCCGCGTTCGGAGATCCCGCGCATACGACGGAGCGAGCAGGAGGAGGCGGGCCGGATCCTGGGAGTTGAGGATGTCCGCTTCCTCGGCTACAAGGATGGAGAGCTCGAGGTCACCCACGGCCTGCGGCGCGACATCAGCCGGGTGATCCGCCAGGTCCGCCCCGAGCGCATGCTCATCCAGTCACCCGAGCGCAACTGGGCGCGTATCCCCGCCTCGCACCCCGACCACATGGCGGCCGGGGAGGCTGCGATCTTCGCGATCTACCCCGACGCGCGCAATCCCTTCGCGCATCCGGTCCTGCTCTCGGACGAGGGGCTCGACGCCTGGACGGTGCACGACGTGTGGGTCATGGGAGCGCCTGAGCCCAACCACATCGTCGACGTGACGGATCAGTTCGACCGGAAGATCGCCGCACTACGCGCCCACGAGAGCCAGACGTCTCACATGGATGACCTCGACGAGCGCATCCGGGGCTGGATGACGATGGCGGCAGAGCGCGGTGGGCTCCCGGACGGTCGACTCGCTGAAGCGTTCCTGCGCACGACGATCCCGTAGAGACGAGTTCAGCGTCACAGGCGCGACTGCCCGCAACTATGGCGACGAGAAGCGGCTGCCAGCGCCCCATCCCTCTCGAACTTCGGGCGAACGAGTGAGCTTGCGTCGCTCAACTGCCCGAAGTTGGCTGGAACGGATGCGGCTTAGTTCCAGAAGACGGCGATGACGACGTTGACCAGGGTCAGCGCGCCGATCGCTCCCCACAGCCCGACCTGAGGCGGGGTGCGCTTGCGGCCGATGAAGGCGAGCGCCGTGATGATGAGGACGATCACCAGCTTCACGGCGATCTTGGCGTGATCGACCTCCTCACCGGGTACGAGTCCAGCGGAGGCGATGCCGACCAGCAGTACGCCCGTCACCAACTGGGTGAGGGCTCCATGGAGCATCGCGGGGTTGACGCCCTTGTCCGGCGACTTCATCTGGACGATGAAGCCGCCGAGCAGGCTTGCGAGGCCGATGAAGTGGAGAACGACGAGGAGGTTGTAGACGAATTCCACGCATTCACCCTAGCCGACAGGTGCACCGATCCCGGGCCAGCCCGACCAGGTGTCAGAGGCGGGCTCTGCCCGGCTACTCCCACTCGATACCAACCGAGAGTGGGAAGAGGCGGGCTCTGCCCGGCTACTCCCACTCGATACCCACCGAGAGTGGGAAGAGCCGGGCTCTGCCCGGCTACTCCCACTCGATGGTGCCGGGGGGTTTGCTGGTCACATCCAGCACCACGCGATTGACGTCGCGCACCTCGTTGGTGATCCGCGTCGAAATCCGCGCAACGACGTCGTAGGGAAGTCGGGACCAGTCCGCGGTCATCGCATCCTCGCTCGAGACCGGGCGCAAGACGATGGGGTGCCCGTAGGTGCGCCCGTCACCCTGTACGCCGACCGAGCGCACGTCAGCGAGGAGTACGACGGGGAACTGCCATACGTCTCGGTCGAGGCCGGCCGCCGTGAGCTCCTCCCGGGCGATGGCATCCGCGGCGCGCAGGATGGCGAGTCGCTCTGCGTCCACGGCCCCGACGATCCGGATCGCCAGGCCAGGCCCGGGGAAGGGGTGGCGCCACACGATCTCGGGCGGCAGCCCGAGCTCAAGTCCCACCTGGCGGACCTCATCCTTGAAGAGGGTGCGCAAGGGCTCCACCAGGGTGAAGGCCAGGTCGTCGGGAAGGCCACCCACGTTGTGGTGGCTCTTGATGTTTGCCGTGCCCGAGCCGCCACCGGACTCCACCACATCGGGGTAGAGCGTGCCCTGCACGAGGAAGTCAACGGTGCGTCCGCTCTCCCCCGCCTGGGCGACGACGTCCCGGGCGGCATCCTCGAAGACGCGGATGAATTCGCGCCCGATGATCTTGCGCTTCTGCTCCGGGTCGGTCACGCCCGCAAGAGCATCGAGGAAGCGCTGCTGCGCGTCGACGACGACCAGTCGCACGCCCGTCGCAGCGACGAAATCGCGCTCGACCTGCTCCGCTTCGCCCGCGCGCAGGAGGCCGTGGTCGACGAAGACGCAGGTGAGTTGGTCGCCCACCGCGCGCTGCACCAGAGCCGCCGCGACCGCTGAGTCCACGCCTCCGGAGAGGCCGCAGACCACGAGGCCATCTCCCACCTGCTCGCGAATACGAGAGACCTGGTCGTCAATGACGCCCGAGGTGGTCCATGTGGGTTCGAGCCCGGCGATTCCATGGAGGAAGCTCTCGAGAACCCGCTGGCCATGCTCGCTGTGCATCACCTCAGGATGGAATTGGACACCGGCAAGGCGACGATCCAGCGCCTCCATGGCTGCCACGGGGGCCCCGGCACTTGTCGCACTCACCACGAAGCCATCCGGGGCCCGCGTGACGCTGTCCCCGTGCGACATCCACACGGACTGCCGGGTCGGCAATCCTGCGAAGAGCGCGGTGCCTGCTTCGGTGACGTCGAGCGGCGTCCCGCCGTACTCGCTCACACCCGTCCGCTCGACCGTGCCGCCGAGTGCCTGGGCCATTGCCTGGAAGCCGTAGCAGATGCCGAAGACGGGTACGCCGGAGTCGAAGAGGACGGGATCGACCGACGGGGCGCCGTCTGCATAGACGCTGCTGGGTCCGCCGGAGAGCACGATCGCGGCCGGCTCCTTGGCAAGCATCTCCGACACGCTCATCGTGTGCGGCACGATCTCGGAGAAGACGTGCGCCTCCCGGACACGCCGGGCGATCAGCTGGGCGTACTGGGCCCCGAAGTCGACGACGAGCACGGGTCGGGGAGTAGGCGCAGCCATGGCGGGAGCGTAGTCAGATCTCGAGATAGGCGACGACGAGGGCGTACGTCGCAACGCCGAGCGCGAGGACGACCAGAGTGACGACGGAGATCGTCACGGCGGCTAGGGCGAGGCCGCGACCACCGAGGAGGCCGCGCGTGTCCGCTTGACGCACCGCGACTCGGCCCAGGACGAAGCCCAGCACGCTGCCGATGATCGGCAGGATGCCGATGAGGCCGAGCATCGCCAGCACGAAGGCCCAGATACCGAGCGCGCTACGGCGCGGGGCCGCATGAGCTCCGGTGCCCGGCACGTTTGCATCGGCATCAGCCCCGGTGTCCACGAGCAGCACCCTAGGTCACGCACGCAGAAGGGGGGCCGACGCATGCGCGCCGGCCCCCCTTCTGCAGTCGTTCAGGAGCCGCTGCTCCCGAGGAGCGCTGCGCCAGCGATGATGTAGATGATGAGAAGCACCACGAAGAGGATCAGACTGATGATGCCCATGATGTAGCCGGCCTTGGCCTGGCCACCGTTGTCGGCGGTGCCGGCAGCCGCGGCCGCCATGCCCTTCTTGCCGTAGATGATGGCCACGATCGACAGGATGACCGGGCAGACGAAGAAGCTAAGGATTCCTGTGACCAGCGCGATGGTGCCGCTGCCGTTGTC
>JBEGMG010000175.1:0-3138 GCA_041183165.1 Actinomycetota bacterium
GCGGGGCGCATCAGGGACGCGGATGTCGCCCTCGTGCGCGAGAAGGCCCGGATCGACGAGATCGTCCGCGATTACGTCGCCCTCAAGCCAGCAGGAGGCGGCTCGCTCAAGGGGTTGTGCCCCTTCCATGACGAGCGCTCACCGAGCTTCCACGTCACCCCGAGCCGGGGCATGTACTACTGCTTCGGCTGCCAGGAGGGGGGTGATGTCATCACGTTCGTGCAGAAGCTCGACCACCTGACCTTCGCCGAGTCCGTGGAGAAGCTCGCTGGGCGCACCGGCGTCACCCTGCGCTACGTCGAGGGCGGTGCCGGAGTCAATCGCCAGCAGGGGCAACGGACCCGGCTCGTCGAGGCGAATCGTGCGGCCGAGGAGTACTTCATCTCCCGACTCACCTCGCCCGAAGCGGCCCCGGCGCGTGCCTTCCTCACCGAGCGCGGATTCGATGCTGCGGTCGCCGACGACTTCCGGCTGGGCTTCGCGCCGAAGTCCTGGGATTCGCTCACCACGCATCTGCGGCAGAAGGGCTTCACGGACGCCGAGCTGCTCGCCGGCGGATTGGTCTCGCAGGGCAACCGCGGTGTCTACGACCGCTTCCGCGGGCGCCTGATCTGGCCCATCCGCGACCTCGCCGGGGACGTCGTCGGATTCGGTGCGCGCCGCCTGCTCGAGGACGACGACGGGCCGAAGTACCTCAATACCCCCGAGACCCCGCTCTACAAGAAGAGCCAGGTGCTCTACGGGATCGACCGGGCGCGCAAGGAGATCGCGAAGCAGCAGCGGGTGGTGGTCGTGGAGGGCTACACCGATGTCATGGCCTGCCAGATCGCGGGTGTTCCCGTCGCCGTGGCTACCTGCGGCACAGCCTTTGGCGGCGATCACATCAAGGTCCTGCGCCGGCTGCTCATGGACGATGATCGTCTGCGCGGTGAGGTGGTCTTCACCTTCGACGGGGATGAGGCAGGCCGGCGTGCCGCTCTCAAGGCCTTCGACGATGACCAGCGATTCGTGGCACAGACCTTCGTCGCCGTCGAACCGCGCGGTCTCGATCCGTGCGACCTGCGTCAGCAGCATGGTGATGCGGCGGTGCGCTCGCTCGTGGACCATCGCGTGCCGCTCTTCGAGTTCGCGATCCGTTCGGCTCTCGCCTCCTACGACCTCGAGAGTGCCGAGGGCCGCGTGGCTGCGCTGCGCGAGGCCGCGCCCATCGTCGCCAAGATCAAGGACCCGGCCCTGCGCCCGGAGTACGCCCGTCGCCTCGCGGGCTGGCTCGGCATGGACCCGGCCGCGGTGAGTCGGGCGGTGGGGGGCGGGGCCCACGCCAGTGCGCCTCCGCGACGCCCCGATGCGCGCGATCCGATCCTCGCGGTCCAGCGCGAAGCCCTCAAGTGCGCCTTGCAGGAGCCCGGGCTGGTGAGCGCCTGGTACGCCTCGGTCGAGCCCGAGGCCTATCCCGACCCCACACTCCGTGCGGTGCACGAGGCCATCGCGGCGGCGGGCGGCCCGCGGCCGGAGTTGGTGGGACTTGCCTGGGTCGATGCCGTGCTGGCAGCGTGCCCGGACGACGATGTGCGCGGGCGCGTGCGAGGCCTCGCGGTCGAACCCCTGCCTGTCTCGCAGGAGGCCGATGCCCGCTACGCGACTTCCGTCATCGCCCGATTGCTGGAGATGGATGCGGCCCGGCGCATCGGCGAGCTCCGCGGGAAACTGCAGCGACTGGAGGAGGGCACCCCCGAGCAGGCGGCCGCCTTCGCCGACCTCATGGCCCTCGAGGCATACCGTCGTGACCTGCGTGAGCAGCGCGAAGGCTGACATGGGACTGCTACGCCGGCCGCCGGCAGAGGTGCGCGCTGCCGTCCCCTCGGGAGAGCGAGTCCTCGCGTGGGGGACAGTGGCGCCAGGTGGCGTCGCCGTGGCGACCGACGCCGCGCTCTACCTGCCCCTCGGCGACGCTGGGGCCCGGCAGGTCGGCCAAGCCGCCCCTGCCGGGCTACGCCTCGCCTGGGATCTCATCAGCAAGGCGACCTTCAGCGAGGCCGCCGTGCTTGTCGTCGAGGGTCGCCCCGAGCCGAATGCTCGAGATCGGGCGTGGCGGGTCGTGCTCGAAGACCCGGGAGCGCTGCCCACGGTCGTCTACGAGCGCGTCACCTCGAGTGTCGTGGTGAGCGAGCGGGTGGCCTTGCGCGGCGAGCTCGGCGCGCGCATCGTGGCGCGACGAGCCGGCGAGGGCCTGAGGTGGACCGTGACGTTCGATGCGGGGCTCGATCCCCGAGATCCCGTGCTCCGCGCCGAGGCCGATGAGGCCCTGGCCGAGTTGAGGGCCACGCTCGGGGTGTAGGGGGCGTTGCTATCCTTCTATCCGCCAATCCCGCATAGCTCAATTGGCAGAGCACTCGACTGTTAATCGAGTGGTTCCTGGTTCGAGTCCAGGTGCGGGAGCAAAGTGAGATCGGCCTAGCCGACCTGGACGGATCCGACGACTCCCACGCTTCGGTTGTTGACGATGTCGCCTGACCATTCCCACACGGTGTAGGTGCCTATCGCCGCGTCCTGTGGGATCTGGATCGTCGCCTGGTAGGTGCCGGTCGCCTCGTCGACCAATGTGCTCGTGAAGTCGCCCAGCGTGGAGAAGTCCGGACCTCGTAGGAATACCGTCGTGAAGCGGATCGGCGACTCGTCCGTCACCGTCCACACAATGGTGATCGAGCTTCCCGGCGTCGCGGATTCCGGTATGGCCACGATCGAGATGACGGGGGCGCTCAGGTCATCGCTGCCTCCCGAAACCGTGAACTCTCCCCGTTCGGACAGTGGTGTTGCATTGCCCAGAGCATCGATCGCGCCGATCCATATGCTGAATTGGTCGTTGATCACGTCCCTAGGCACTTGGCACGTGAGGGAGTAGACACCGTCGAACTGATCGCCGGACTCCTGCACGCCTTCGAAAGAGGGAGTGTCCATGCACCAGGGCAGCCAGCCCTGACGACCACCGATGAAGAGCCAAGTCGTCTGCGCCCGGGCTGGGTCGGTCACCTGCCACCTGAACGTCAACTCGTCCCCGGGGCGGACGGATCCTGGGGCGGACACGATTGTGATGGACGGGCCGGACGAGTCGGCCACGCAATTGGTGCTGGAGTCCGC
>JBEGMG010000176.1:0-2564 GCA_041183165.1 Actinomycetota bacterium
CTCATTGGTCGACATCGGGAACTCTGCCGGCCAGAGCAGCTCATTCCACGAGTCGTGGCCGCCGGGCATGTTGGGGCCGTGGGGGATGAACTTGTTCCAGCCGTTGGGGCTCGTGCCACCCTCCTGACCGACGCTTCCGGTGAGCACGGTGAGGAAGAACAGCGCGCGTGCCACTGCCCAGCCGCCGAGGTTGCCGGCGCTCGCCGCGCGCCAGGTGTGGGCCGCGAGCTTGCCGTTGGCCGTGGCGACGATCTTGGCCACGCGCTCAACCTGCTTGACCGGGATGCGGCACTCCTGCGCGGCGTACTCGAAGGTGTACTGCTGGTAGTCCGCGGTCAGCGCGGCCTTGAAGGCCTCGAAGTCACCGGGGTCCGCCTCGGGATGCAGGCGCTCCATGTAGGTGGACCAGTTGACCCACCGGCGCACGTAATCCCAGTCGACCGTGTCGGTGCGCAGGAGGTACGCCGCGAAGGAGAGCAGGAGGGCCGCCTCGGTCCCCGGCCAGGGGGAGACCCACTCATCGGCCTTCGCCGCGGTGTTGGACAGGCGCGGATCGATCGAGATGAGCTTGGCACCGTGGTGCACCTGGGCCTCGATGATGCGCTGCGCGTGCGGGTTGAAGTAGTGGCCCGACTCCAGGTGCGCGGAGACCAGCAGGATGACGTTGGCGTTGGCGTGGTCGGGGGAGGGTCGGTCGTAGCCGCCCCAGAGCGTGTAGCCGAATCGCGCGCCCGCAGAGCAGATGTTGGTGTGGGTGTTGTTGCCGTCGACACCCCAGGCGAGCAGCACGCGCTCGATGAAGCCATCCTCGCCGTGGCGGCCGACGTGATACATGACCTCGTTGTTGCGGCCCTCCTGGATCGCCTTGCGGATCCGCCCGGCGATGTCGTCGAGGGCGTCATCCCAGGACACGCGCTCGAACTGCGCGGAACCACGCGGGCCGGTGCGCTTGAGCGGGTAGAGGATGCGCTCGGGGTCCTCGGTCTGGTTGATCGTCGCCGGGCCCTTGGCGCAGTTGCGCCCGCGCGAGCCGGGATGGGCCGGGTTGCCCTCGATCTTGACGACCTCTTTGGTCTCCTTATCGACGTAGGCGAGGAGGCCGCACGCGGACTCGCAGTTGAAGCACGTCGTCGGCACCAGCATGTAGTGCTTCTCAACCTTCCTGGGGTGCGCCTTGGCGTCGTACATCACGACGTCGTCCCAGGTCTCGACAGGCGGGTAGTTCGACAGCGCGCCGCGGGTGCGCATGCCGAATGCTTCGGGCCTGGGTGTATCGGGGCGGTCCGTGATGGTCATCTCTCTCCTCAGGACAGCGGGACGTCTTGGCCGGCCTTGACATAGACCGACTCGTAGATGAGCAGGGACGCTTGCGCGATCACGCCGCCGAGGACGGCGAGGAGACCGAGGCGCTCATCGAGCGCGCCGACCAACGCGAGCACGGCGGTGAGCGCGGACAGGCCGATCGCGCCACCCCAGAATGCACGCCTGTAGCGGCCGTGCGTGATCATGTGCGCGGCGACCGCGGCATTGCGCGTCGAGTGCTTGCCGCCGTATTCCACCGTGAGGATGAGGAGATTCGCCAGGGTGCCGATGAAGAGCGCCCAGGCGAGCCACGTGATCGACACGAAGCCCTCCCCTGCCAGGTCCAGGATCACCCCGGCGACGAGCAGGACGCCTGCACCCGCCATGACGGCCTGCGCCTGGAGGTGCCAGAAGAGCACCGGTGACTGCCACAGGTCGCGGCCCTCGGCCTGACCGAAGAGGAAAGCGGTGTAGCCCGCGGTCATGATGGCCGCCGGGATGGCGGGCCAGGCGAGGATGGTGATGACCGAGGTGACGTCGCCCAGGCCGAGCATGTCGGCGGCCCCGATGAGGAACCACACGCCGGCGATCGCGGAGTACAGGCCGAGGAAGATGCCGCCGATGGCTAGCCATGAGCGCTTGTTGAGCATCCAGGGCATGAGCAGGAAGACGAAGCGCTTGGGCTGCTTGAGGTCCCAGATGAGCAGGACCGAGGTGGCGAGGAGGAATGCGACGGCGATGAAGGGCGCCACCGTCGTCACCAGGGTGGAGTCGCTGCCCGTCATGAGGAGGAGCAGTGCCGCAAGCGCACCGGCTCCCGCTGCGACGGACTTGGTCCACAGGTAGGTCCAGACCTTCCAGCCCCAGGGTCGCAGGTGAGCGGTGTTGAGCGTCGTGCGTGCGTTGGTGATGGGGTCACCCGGGAGCTCGTGCGCGGTCTCCAGGCGCAGGACGTCGGGCTCGGCCCACAGGTAGGTCTGGTCCACGGGCGCGACCAGCGGATCGAGGGCCGCTTTGTCGGCTCCGACGTAGAAGACGTTGGGGCTGGTGTTCTGCTCGGGCGCGCGCACGGTCACCGGTTCGATGCTGAGCAGTTTGCGGATGCCGCTGTGGGGGTCGTCGAGGTCGCCTACCCAGATCGACTCGGTGGGGCACACCTGGACGCAGGCGGGTTCGAGGCCCTGATCGATGCGGTGGGCGCAGAAGTTGCACTTGGCCGCGGTGTGGGTCTCCTCGTCGATGTAGATCGCGTCGTAGGGGCA
>JBEGMG010000177.1:0-3729 GCA_041183165.1 Actinomycetota bacterium
TGCCCTGGTTCCTTTCTCCTCCAACATCATCACAGACTGCCCCCGCTCAGGTTGATCCAACAGACCATTCAATGGGGGGAGCCCGGACCACGCCCGCTGCGGATCAGACATCGGCTCGCCCCTGTGCCGACACCGTGGTGGTCACGATGCCGATCCACCCGTTCTTCGGCGCCCGCTTGTCGGTCCTCGGCGCGCTCCGCTGGGGTACCGGGCAACGGTATGTGGTCGTCGAGCTCCCAAGTGGGCAGCGTGTTCGGCTGCCGGAGGAGTGGACGGACCGATGTGTTCCGGCGACGCCGCCCCGGGTCGACGGCCAGGAGTTGCGGGTCAGCGGCAGGGCGCTGCTCGATCTGGCGGACCTGCTGACGAAACTCATGTCATCCATTGACGTGGCAACTGACCCGGAGGTACAATCCGCAAAGCAAGCCGAGGATCGCGATGCCGATCGGCGAGACGCACCCGCAAGCTCACTGGGCAACCCTGAGTCCGGAGGCGTGTGCGGCGCTGCTGCAGATGTGGGGGAGCCTGGTTCACCAGACGATGCTCGCCGAGGCCTCGGCGCTGGAGGTGCGCGGTGACGAACGACAAGCTGGGCTCGACACACCTGGAGCGCAAAGCAGTGGTCTATCTTCGTCAATCGACGGCCCAGCAGCTTGTCAACTGCCGCGAGTCGACGCAGCGGCAGTACGCATTGGCGGGTCGCGCCGGTGAGCTCGGCTGGCCAACGCAGAGGATCGAGGTCATCGACGAGGACCTCGGTCGGAGTGGCACGGGGACAGTCTGGCGTACGGGGTTTCAGCTCCTTGCAAGACAAATCGCGGAAGGCAGCGTGGGTGCCGTCCTGGCGTTGGAGGTGTCGCGATTCGCGCGGAACTCTGCAGACTGGCACCAGCTGCTCGACCTCTGCGGGTGGTCCTCGACGATCATCATTGATGAACAGTCTATCTACGACCCCCGCGATCCGAATGATCGTCTTCTCCTCGGGTTGAAGGGCCAAATGTCCGAAGCCGAGCGGTACTGGATGCGGCTGCGTCTCCAGGGCGGGTTGCTGAACAAGGCGAGGCGCGGTGAGATGCGCCTCCCGCCGCCCGTCGGGTACACCTGGGACCCCGTCAGCAAGGCCTTCGAGATGGACGCGGACGAACGGATTCGTGGCGCCGTTGCGCTGATCTTCGAGCGGTTCAACATCGACCGGAGCGTTCGCGCTGTCCTGCGTTACCTTGTCCGACACCATGTCACCTTGCCGCGCCGCCCTCCCGGATCGCCCGCAGTGCTCTGGGACAAGCCCGGAGCGGGTGCGCTGTACCGCATCCTCAACAATCCCCTCTATGCTGGAGCGTATGTCTACGGTCGCCGGGAGACCCGGCCCGTCATCGAACAGGGCCGGCTGGTCCGCTCGCGGCAAGTCTTTCTCCCGGACACGAGCTGGAAAATCTGCCTTCGCGGCAACCATCCGGGGTACATCACATGGGAACAGTTCATGGCGAACAAGCAGCGACTCGATGCGAACCGCGCTGACTACGTGATGCCCAATCGACGTGGCGCTGCCCGAAAGGGGACCGCCCTCCTTCAGGGCATGGTCCTCTGCGGCCGTTGCGGCAGTCGCATGCATGTGAGCTACTCCGGGCGCGATCAGACCTCTCGATACGAGTGCCAGTCCGCCGCTGTCCGGGGAGAGGACAAAGCCAATTGCTGGAGTGTGGTGGCCGGGCCGGTGGACAGTGCCGTGGTCGAGAGGTTCCTGCGGGTCGCGGACCCGCCTGAAGTCGATCTCTGCCTCGCCGTGACGAGGGAGGCAGAGAGACAGGCGGCCGAGCTCGACCGTCAATGGCGGCACCGCCTCGATCAGGTGGCATATGAAGTTCGCCTCGCCGAGCGACGCTACCTGACCGTCGATCCTGACAACCGCACCGTGGCACGCACACTGGAGGCCCGATGGGAGGAGAAGCTCCGCGAAAAAGAGGAAGTAGACCGAGCTTATGAGCTGGTTCGCCGCGAGCGTCGGGTTGACCTTGGGCCGCGCGAGCAGGCGCGAATCGTACAGCTGGCCCGCAATCTTCGGCTCGTATGGAACGCGCCGAGCACCAGGGAGGATCAACGAAAGAACATGCTCCGGATCCTGATCCAGGAGGTCGCCCTCTCCCCGTTTGGACCGGATGGCCGCGGCATCCATGTAGAGATCCTCTGGGAGGCTGGAGCGGCAGAGAAGTTTGACATCGCGCGCCCGACGCTCAAGTTCCATGTGAGTGAGACCGCCCGCATGGCGCTCAAGGCCGGCCTGGACCGCGGGCTCACCCACGAGGAGCTCGCACGCGAACTCAATGAGGAGGGTGTCGACAGCGGGCGATGCAGGCCTTGGGACTCCCGACTTATCGGGCACGCCCTGGAAAACGAGCACATCAAACGTGGCCCCAATGCGCTCGTCACGGGTGCGCGCAGGCGAGCTGACGGCATGTTGAGCGCACGGGCCGTCGCCGAGAGGTTCGGTGTGACCCTGCAGGTGGTGAGAGGCTGGGCTGATCGGCAGTTGATCTGTCGTGCTCAGGACCCGGCGAGCAACCGGCACTGGTACCGGTTGGACGATGCGGCGATTAATCTCATCAAGGGTGAAGGAGGTCCACACTATGGCCGACCTCAGGCCCCGGAGCAGCGGGAGGACGGCGCGGTCAGCATGCGTGGGATCGCAGCCCGCTTCGGTGTCTCGATCGACCAGGCAAGACGCTGGCTGCGAGACGGCACCCTGGTGCCGATCGCGCGCACCGGAAATCGCAAACAGCTTTGGTTCCTTCTGGATGCCGAGGCATTGTGTAGGATCGAAGAACAATTGCAGACCGATAGAGCACGGCGGCCCGAGAAACCACCCGTCAAATAGCCAAATGAGGTGCATCATGTCCCCATCTTCTCCATGGTGGTCACGGTCGGGGCAGGAGCGTTGCGGCGCCAGTGCTCGCGGCAGGCGCGGCCGAGGCTGCAGGCGTAGCAGGCCCGCCGCCCGCAGGTGTCCGGATCCAACAGGGTGTCGCCGATAGCCTCCTCCAGGGTGATCCAGGGCTTCCGGCCTTCGAGAAGGGCATCGGTGTCGGTGGGGTCGGCGTGACTCTTGGGTGGACCATCGGGGCTGAGGGGGAGAGGGCCACCCCACAGGATCACCCTCCGCCTGTGCTGGGGAACCCCATAGTCTGCCGCGTTCAGCTTCCAGAATCCCGAAAAGGGAAAGCGTTCTGATAGGGCGGGGAGGATGCTGCGTTCCCAATAGCAGCCGGTACAGGGGCCGCCGACTTCGCAGTGCTCCCGATGGTAGGTCCAGCCCACCACGTTTTCGGCGAGCAACCAGGTGGGCCGCACCTCGTCCACCGCATCAAAGGTCCAGGGCCAGCCATTCCGATCATCCTCCTCCCCTCTGCGCTTTCCGGCGGTGCTGCCTGCCTGACAGGGTGGCGAGGCCCAGAGCAGGTCCACCTTTCCGCGCCAGGGTCGGAAGTGGATGTCCCGGACATCGGCCTCCACCGCCGGGAAGTCGGCGGCGCGCAACGTCTCGGCGGCGGAGGCGTTCCACTCCACGCAGGCAAGGTGCGCCCACCCGGCACGCCGCAGGCCGAGGCTTGCGCCGCCGGTGCCCGAGAACAGCTCCAGGAGGCGGTTCATGGTGCCTGGACCTTCCGTCCGGCCTTCCGGCCCTGCCCAATCCACTCGCGCACCGACGCCGCCGGGTCCCTCTCCGCCCACGAC
>JBEGMG010000178.1:0-5359 GCA_041183165.1 Actinomycetota bacterium
CGATGGACCTGCTCGACCGGTTGCAGCCGAACCAGGTCTACGCGGCAGGGGACCTGAGCGATCCTCACGGCACGCATCGGGTCTGCCTGGCCGCCGTGCTCCAGGCCTTGCATCGCCTGCGGGACCGGCCGTGGATGGCCGACTGCGAGGTGCTGCTCTACCGCGGCGCCTGGCAGGAGTGGGACCTCGAGGACATCGACATGGCGGTGCCGCTCTCGCCCGACGAGGTGATGCGCAAGCGGCAGGCCATCTTCAAGCACCAGTCGCAGAAGGACCGTGCGCCGTTCCCCGGAGCCGACGAACGTGAGTTCTGGCAGCGCGCGGAGCAGCGCAACGCCGCCACGGCCGCCCGCTACGACGCGCTGGGCTTACCGGAGTACACCGCGATGGAAGCCTTCCGGATCTGGGACGGATCGCTGGAAATCTGACCGGAATCCGGGTGAAGTTTGCGACTTTTTGGCTTTGGGGCTCCGCGGGCTTTGACCTGATCACTGGGCCGATGCACAATGCTTCGACGCTCCGCATGCCGCGGGTCGTGCCATTGGGGACCATCGCATGCTTCGATTGAACAGCCGTTGGGGTGTCATGATGTCCGTGCTCGCGCTGGCTGCGGGCCTGGCGGTCACGAGCGACGCCAGCGCGCAGCAAGCCACGCGGAAGGCGACCACCCACAAGGGCACCGCCAAGCGGAGCCTCGTGAAGAAGTCGGCGCCGGTGCAGACCGAGGATGGTGCAGCAGGCGGCACGAAGCCGCTCCCGCCGGTCGAATCACCCGACAACACGACGCCGACCTCCGTGGCCTCGGACGGCAAGCCGCTGCCCGTGCCCCAGGCGCCGAAGGCACCTTCAGCCCCCGCAACGAAGTCACCGACCTCGCCGGTGGTCAAGGCCCCGGTCGTTCCTTCCGCACCGGCGACCAAGACCGGAGCGGCCGTCGGTGGTGCCACGGCGGCACCGACCGCCGGGGCGGCGTCGACGTCTGCCGGAACGGCGGCACCGGGGTCGAAGCAGCCCCCGCCGCCCGTCGTGCCGACGGCCCCCGTCGTGCCGGAACAGCCGGTCGTGAAGGCACCGCCCATCGTTTCCGATCCAAACCTGCCGGTCGCGCCCGATGCGGGCGAGGTTGCGGCTGGTCTCGATGCGAAGGGTTCGGCGTCCACGACGCCGTCCGCACCCAAGCCGTTGGCGCCCAAGACCTCCGGGGTTCGGCGACCCACCACGGCGAAGACGGTCGGGACCTCGCTGGCCACGGCGCCGACCGGGGTCTCGACCTCGAGCGCTGGTGCGAACAATCGCGTCACGGATCCTGCGCCGGTTGCGAGGCCGAAGCCCGTGCTGACCAGCAGTGGTTCCTCGACGACCTCCTCCGGCTCCGGTGATTCCACCGTGTCGTCCGGCGGCTCGGAGAGCGGCACAGCCGATTCGAAGCCCACGGGCGAGACGACCACGACCACCGCCACGAAGCCATCCGGCGGCACCGTCCAAGCCGGTGCGGGCAGTGACGGCGCTGCCGGTGCCGGCGCCTCGGGCGGACCGGCAACCACATCAAGCGATGGTCAAGGCTCGAAGGAAGCCCCTGTGTCCTCCGGCGATGCGGGCACCGTCCGCCCGTCCGACCCGATTCCCGTGACGTACACCGTCACGGCCAAGCCCCTGCCGAGTGATCCCCGCTCTGCCCGGTTCCGGGCCTTGGCGTGGTCCCCGGTGTCGCTCGACGGCGTTGACTTCGTCGCGCCGTTCGTGTGGGCGGGCCTGCCGGGCAGCCCGGTCGCGAGCGACCCGGTCGTCATCGCGCAGCAGCTTCTCCAACGCCCCGAAGGCCAGCGGGTGCTGTGCTTCTGGGATGTCCTGTTCGAACTCGCCGACCACCCCCTCGACCGCATCCAGACGCCGGACGGCAAGCAGACGGATGTCCGGAGTCCGTTCATGGACAACGGCATCGAGGCGACTGCCGAGCGCGTGAACGCCTTGCTCGCCGGCATCCGCCGCGCAGGTGCGACGGTCGACGTGCTGGTGCTCGACTACGAGCGGACCTTCGCGTGGGATCCACGCTTCGCGTCGCTGGACAACGATCCGCGCTGGATCGGCCTGGCGCGTGAACTCGGCTTCGAGGACCTCCGAGGCATGGATGCTCCCCGCATCGCTCGCTGGAACGAGGTGATGGGCCGGTTCTTCGACGACGCAATCGCCCGGAGCACCGACCAACCCCTCCAGTCGATCTTCCCCGGTGCGCGACTGGCCAACTTCGAGTCGTTCGCGAGCACGCCGGCGGCCCCGGTCATCGGCAGCGACGGCCTGCCGTTCCTGCGTGCCTCCGTGACCGACCGCAACGGAACGCTCCTCGGACTCGGGTCGCATGATTCGTCGCCGTTCTTCGGCATGCTGCTTCCGGCGGCTGCCCGGCAGCGCGTGGACGGGGTGAACCCCATCGGCGAGGATGGATTCGCGGCGGCACGGCTCGAGGTCCACCGGTCGCGCGCGATGCGCAAGCCGGCGGGACGGGCACAGATGCCGTGGATCGCGCCCCGCAGCTTCGATGCCGCGGCCATGCTTGCGCAGGCCGAGCCAGGCACGGCTGCGCCGATGCGCAGCACCCCGTACTGGGATGAGATGGTGTTCCAGCTCGGTCTCCACGGCGCGGAGGATTTCCTGTACTGGAATCCCGAAGGTTCGCTCGCCCCGCAGGCGCCGGTCGCGTCGCTGCCCGAGGACCACCAGGCGCTCGATGGGGTGCTTGAGACGCTGAACCGCACCCTGGGCCAGCAGCCCGGCGACAGCGTCTACCGCGAGCAGCCCGGCTTCGATGACCGCATCCTGGCCACCGGCCGCGATGACGGGGAGTCGATCGTGTGGCGCCTGACCTTCGATCCAGGGATCGAGAGCGTCAAGGTCTTCTTCACCGACGGCGCATCGCATGTGGTGAGCCGGGAAGCCGATCGGCCCGGGGCGTGGTTGGCCCACCCCAGGTCGAAGTCCCTCGTGTTCGATGCCGACAACACGGCGCCGGCGTTCGAGGTGGTGGCTGCGCGCACGTCCGGAACCGACGTGAAGGCTCCGGACGGCACCACGGAATCCGGCGGCACGGACCAGGGTGGTTCCAAGGAGTCCGGTGGCACGACGGATTCGACCGCCTCGACTGGGGGCTCCACGACGTCATCGGGCAGCACCGAGGTCGACCGCACCGGCGGGTCAGGTTCCGATCCGACCGCATCGAGCGGTTCCGACGGAGCCTCCGCGCCCGGCGGGACCGATGCCCCTGCGGCCTCCGCCCGTGAGCTCCTGATCGCGCAGCTCACGGCTGAGAGCCGTCAGCGAGCGGTCGAGGCCATGGGCACGATCTTCACCAGCCGACGCACCTCCGACTGGACGGGTGGGTTGTCCTATCGTCGCGATCGGTGGGCGGCCATGCTTGCCCAGGCTGCGGCCTCGGGTTCCCTCTCGTCCTACCTCAACGAGGTGAATGCGCAAGGGGCTTCCGCGGTCTCGCTTGATCCGGCCCTGTACATCCGACCCCTGAGCCTCGAGGAGATCCATCCCCAGCTGCTCGACGCCCGCGCCGCCAGCGCCGGCCAGAACCAACTGGCCTGCGCGCTTGCCTACGCGGACGTCAACCAATCCGCGTTGCTCCAGCAGCGAGGCGTGGTGCTCGCCATCGCGGCCGCGCAGACGGGCGACCCTGCGCTCATCGCCAAGGCCAACGACATGCTGCGTGCCTTCGCCGCCCACAACCCTCTGCAGCGACCGGGAACGACGCTGACGTCCTCGTCGATGGTCATGCCCGAAGGCGGCGACGGCGTTTGGCTCGCCACCGCGTGGGGCATCGACGGCATCATCGGCATGATGTCGGCACTCGGAGAACGCGTGCCCGCCGACCTGCAGGCCGACCTCGAGGTCGTGCTGCGTCGGGAGATCCGGAACATCTGCGTCGACTGGGCCGACCAGCGTCCCTGGTTCGTCCGCGTCCGCGCGTTCAACAGCAACCAGTGGATGGAGCCGGCCGTCGCCCTGATCAAGGCCTGCCTCTTCCTGGGCGACCCTGCACTCCTGCCGGCATACAACCTCGGCGTGGAGAGCCTGGCGGCGTCCCTCGCCGTGCATGGCGTGGATGGTGCCTACCTCGAGGGTTTCTCCTATGCCGCGCAATCGCTCGGCACCGTCTTCGACATCGTCGACGACATGCGCTCCATCGGTGACCAGCGCTGCTCGGAGTTCGGCTTCACGTCCAACAACTGGCGGTGGCTGATGCATACGGTCATGCCGGGCGGTTACGTCGTCAACTGCTACGACAGCGGTCGTTCGATCCTGCCCGATTGGGGCCGTGCCGCGCCGATGCCTCACTTCGGCATCGTGGCCGCCGGCTCCGAGCCCGATGCGCTGCTCAACATGGCCTGGATGTTCCCTCAGGGCCGTGGCGACCTCCCGGGCCTCCGCTATGCATCGTCGATCGCTGGACTCGGTGCACCCGCCTCGATGACCCTTCCGACCCACGCCTACTTCCCATCGCAGCAGGTGGTCACCTGGCGCAGCGAATGGGAGCGGCCGTCGGATTCCAACCGTGCGCTCGGCGTCTGGGTCAGGGGCGGCGCCCTGCTGGACGGCCACGCCCACCGCGATCAGGGACAAGTCTCGGTCTACGCCGGCGACCGGCCGATCCTGATCGATTGCGGCAGTGACTACTCGAACCCGAACCAGGAGGCCATGCTGGCCGCCGCGGCGGGGCACGGCATCATGCAGGTCGGTGCGCTGTCGCCGCGCCACAAGGCGATCAGCGCCCCGGTCGTCGTCAGTCGGCTGGACGAGCAGGCCGGCTCGGTGCTGGTCGACTCGACTGCGGCGTACTTCGGCGTCGTCTCGTGTGTCCGGACCGTCCAGTGGGACGTCAGTGGTCGAGTGTCCTTCGGCGACTCGGTGGCGTTCCGCGACCCCGTGTCGGCGGGGACGGAGGTCTACCGCTTCCACACCGCATCCACGGTGCCGCTCGAGATCTCGGGCAGCGGAACGTCGTGGCAGGTGTCGTGGGAAGGCGCAACGATGGCCATCTCGGCTGACCGTCCGATCGTGGTCGAGCAGTCGGAGTGGCCCGATGCCGTCCTTCCGGGCAAGCTGCACCGGCTGATCCGGATCCGCAGTGTCGACGAGCTCGATGCGATGGCCCTCACCAGCGTGCTCGAGGTATCCCTGCGCTGACGGTGGGGCGTGGATACGCTCCGAGCATGCAGGATCGGGACGCGCTTGTGGACGTCGTGCGTGACTTCGGCGCGCACACCGGCACGATCCACTGGATCGCATCGGACGGGCAGTTGCACCTGGCCGCGGTGGTGGGCCACTTCCCGCCGCCCGTGATGGAGGCGATCCGCGT
>JBEGMG010000179.1:0-6605 GCA_041183165.1 Actinomycetota bacterium
CATCACGCCCGAGCGTCCCGCCGCGAGGCGGTGGGGTTGAATGGGCGCATGAGCGACTTCGTGCCGGGCCTGGAGGGTGTCGTCGCATTCGAGACCCAGATCGCTGAGCCCGATCGTGATGGCGGCTCACTGCGCTACCGCGGCATCGACATCGAGGACCTCGTGGGGCGGGTCTCCTACGGCAACGTCTGGGGTCTGCTCGTCGACAACGAGTTCAACCCTGGGCTGCCGCCCGCTGAGCCGTACCCGATTCCCGTCCACTCCGGCGACGTGCGCGTCGACGTGCAGTCCGCCATCGCGATGCTCGCGCCGGGGTGGGGCCTCAAGCCACTTCTCGACATCGACGACGACACGGCACGCGAGAACCTCGCGCACGTCTCCGTCATGGCCATGTCCTTCGTGGCGCAGGCCGCCCGCGGCCTCGGCGTCCCCATGGTCCCCCAGACCCGCATCGATGACGCGAGCACGATCGTGGAGCGATTCATGACGCGCTGGCGCGGGGAGCCGGATCCTCGCCACGTCCAGGCCGTCGACGCCTACTTCGTCTCGGCCGCCGAGCACGGCATGAACGCCTCGACCTTCACGGCCCGCGTGATCGCGTCGACCGGTGCAGACGTGGCAGCCGCCATCTCCGGTGCCATCGGCGCCATGAGTGGCCCACTGCACGGCGGTGCTCCCTCACGCGTGCTCGGCATGATCCAGGAGATCGAGCGCACCGGCGATGCTGAGGGCTACGTCCGCGGCGTACTCGATCGCGGCCAGCGACTCATGGGCTTCGGTCACCGTGTCTACCGCGCCGAGGATCCCCGCGCGCGAGTGCTCCGGCGTACGGCGCAGGAGCTCGATGCACCGCGCTACGAGGTCGCCCTTGCGCTCGAGACTGCCGCGCTCACCGAGCTTCGCTCCCGTCGACCCGATCGCATTCTCGAGACGAACGTCGAATTCTGGGCGGCGATCGTGCTCGACTTCGCCGAGGTGCCCGCTCAGATGTTCACCTCGATGTTCACCTGCGCACGACTCGCGGGGTGGAGCGCTCACGTCCTGGAGCAAAAGCGCACCGGGCGACTCGTGCGCCCGTCGGCGAGGTACGTCGGCCCCGGGCCGCGTATCCCCGAGGCAGTGCCCGGTTGGGACGCGCAGATGGTCGCTCCGTCGGGTTACACCCCGTCGACGCGCGAGTCCCGGCCGACCTCTGTCCGACGCTGAGATCCGCACTGCGTAGCCTTGCCCGGTGACCGACGACATCACCATCCCCGCTGATCTCCTGCCCACTGACGGCCGCTTCGGCGCTGGCCCTTCCAAGGTGCGCCGCGAGCAAGTAAGCGGCCTGCTCGATGTCGCCGGCACCTATCTCGGCACCTCGCATCGACAGAAGACCGTCAAGTCGCAGGTGGGCCGACTCCGCGGTGGCCTGTCGGATCTGTTCTCCCTGCCCGACGGTTACGAGGTGATCCTCGGCAACGGCGGCTCGACCGCCTTCTGGGATATCGCGACCTTCGGCCTCATCCGTGATCGCGCCCAGTTCCTCTCTTTCGGCGAGTTCGGTGCGAAGTTCGCGACGGCCGCCAAGGAGGCCCCGCACCTCGGCGACCCGACCATCATCAAGGCCGACCCCGGCGACGCGCCTGCCTTCGTGGCCGAGGCGGGGATCGACGCCTACTGCGCCCCGCACAACGAGACATCGACCGGCGTCGCGATCGCACCCGTGCGCGTGCCCGGAGCTGACGTGGGGTCGCTCGTGCTCACCGATGCCACGTCGGGGGCAGGGGGCCTGCCGCTGGATGCCGCCCAGACCGACGTCTACTACTTCGCGCCGCAGAAGAGCTTCGGCTCCGACGGCGGCCTGTGGTTCGCGCTGATGTCACCGGCAGCCCTGGCTCGAGTGGAGGAGATCTCCGCCAGTGGCCGCTGGACCCCGGCATTCCTCGACCTGTCGATTGCCGTCGACAACTCCCGGCAGGACCAGACCTACAACACGCCCGCACTCGCCACGATCTACCTCATGGCCGAGCAGGTCGACTGGTTCCTCGGCAACGGCGGCCTCGACTGGTGCACCGCTCGCACGGCCGAGTCATCGGGAATCCTCTACGACTGGGCTGAGGCGAGCCCTGTGGCGCAGCCCTTTGTCACCGACCCGGCCAAGCGCTCTGCCGTGGTCGCGACGATCGACTTCGACGACAGCATCGACGCCACACGTATCACCAAGGCACTGCGCGCCAATGGGATCGTCGACACCGAGCCCTACCGCAAGTTGGGACGCAATCAGATTCGCGTTGCCGTCTTCCCCGCGGTTGAGCCCGATGATGTCCGGCAGTTGACGCGCTCGATCGACTACGTCGTATCCCAGCTCACGTGACCGACGATGGGGTCCTGCACCCCGTCGTGAGGCCCATCAGGGATCGCACGACCCTCCTCGCGTATGCCCAGTTGGGCCTTCTCGGATGGTTCGTCTATGCCTTTGGTGCATCTCTCACGCTGCTTCGCGACGATGAGGGGCTCACGCGTACGGCGGCCTCGCTCCTGAGCATCTCCCTTGCCGCTGGCGGCACGCTCGGCAGCTTCCTCGCCGCGTCTATCGTCCGGCGCTGGGGTCGCGGGGCGATGCTCCGGGCTGGAGCGCTAGCCATCGCCATCGGCACCCTGCTCTACATCTCCGACGGACCGCTGTGGTTGGTGGCGACGGGCCCCTTCATCGGCTCGCTGGGAGCCAGCTTCTGTGCCGTGGGCGTCAGCGCCTACCTGGAGGCGCGACAGGGCGCCGCCGCGGATGCCTCGCTGGCCGAGGCCAACCTCGTGGCTTCCAGCGCGTCACTCATCGGCATCCTCGCCGTCGGCGTCGCAGCGACCACGATCCTGGGCTGGCGCCTCGGACTTCTCCTGCTCGTCTTCGTGGCCATCGCCCTCGAGGTGCTCCGAGGACGGACCGTCGAGGCCTTCAATGTCGGCACCGACATGGAGTCACGTGCAGATGCGCCGCGCCTGCCCGGACTGGTCTGGTGGGCGGTGGTCACGCTCATCCTGCTCACCAGTGTCGAGATCACGCTGCTGCAATGGGGGCCGGACCTGCTGCGCGAGCGGGGCGGACTCGAGGCCGGTTCGGCGTCGGCGACCATCGCCGCAATCGTCGTCGGCATGATCATCGGGCGGCTCGTAGGCTCGCGCCTCGTCGAGCGCGTGTCGTCGGAGCTGGTCTTCGGCGGATCGATCCTCTTCGCCGCAGCGGCCTTCGTCTACACCTGGCTGGTGACCGGTGCGGTGCCCCTCATCATCGGGCTGGTCCTCATCGGTGTCGGGATCGGCATGCACTTCCCCCTCGGCATCGGCCGTGCCATGCGCGCCTCGGCGGGCCAGCCCGATCGCGCCGCCGGCTGGACGAGCGCCGGAATCGGCATCATGAGCGGAATCGCACCCTTCGCGCTCGCAGCACTCGCTGATTCGTGGGGCGTGCACAACGCCTTCGCGGTGATGCTCCTCTTCTTCGCAGCAAGCTTCGCCCTGCTCCTGTGGAAACGCGTGCCGGAGGACGTCCCCGCGTAGGGCTCACGGTGTCAGAGGTCGGGCCTACGCTCGCATCGTGCGCACGATGCGAGCAGCAGCCGTCGAATGCAGTCGTCGTCCGCGACTGTCCACAGGCATGCCGCATCCGACGCTGGCAACCTTGCCACGGCCCACGTCATCCACAGGCATGCCGCACTCGACGCTGGCAACCTTGCCACGGCCCACGTCATCCACAGGGACGCGACATCCGACGCTGGCAACCTTGCCACGGCCCACGTCATCCACAGGGACGCGGCATCCGACACTGGTCGAAGTCGATGTCGGGGTCAGCGCGTGAGGGCGGCCACGATGACGGCAGCGACCAGGAGTATGAGAACCCCTACGGTCACGAGGCGTCGTGCGCGGTGGTCCATACGACCACTCTAGGGATGCCCGATCGCGCAGCCCGACCCGCTAGCCTGACGGAGTGGACGCACGCCTCACGATCGAGCAGATCGAGGCTGACCCTGCCCTGCGCAGCCGGGACGATGACGGAGTCGCGGCGATCGCCATAGGCACCGTGCTGTGGACTCTCGCGCTCGTCGCAGTGCTGGTGTGGGGGTCGACATGGGGAGTGGACACCGAGCGTTGGACGCTGGTGTGCGCCATCGGCGCCCTACTGGGGATCCCGGGGCTCGCCCTGGTGCTCGGACGGCGCCACAGGCGCCGCTCGCGTCAGTCCTGATCGGCTGAGTCCGATGCCTCGTCGGCATCATCCGAGGCGTCAGCCAATTCCTCGATGACGAGGTCTACTTCGACGGGCTCCGCAACATCCTGCGCCACCGCGTCGACAACCTCGTCAACACTGGCCTCGGAGACGATCGCATCCGCCTGGTCCAGATCGAGAGTGTCGAACCCCACGAAGTCCTGGGTGGGGGCACCCACCGGCTCCTTCTCGGCGAGGGCGATCTCAGAGTGCGCCCCGCACCCAAAGGCAAGCGACACCACGCAACCATCGGCGGGCGACATGTCGTGAGCGCAGACCCCGAAGGCCTGGCTGAGGGGACCACCAATCGGCAGCAGGAAGCCACATGATGCGCACGTCTGCGACACCGAGCGTGCCATCGGCGCCTCCGGGCCGCGCTCACCCGACCACCAGCGGTCCGCAGCGTCGTCGCGGCCGTAGGCGGAGAGCACGCGTGCACGTCCGAGGCCGATCTCCCACTGACTGGGGTGCACGGGGCTGCGGTCGGTTGCACCGTCCAGGTCAGCCAGACCCGTGAGTCCCGCCGTGAGTCGCGGATCATCCGCGGGCGTCGGCCAGATCGTGCCGACGGCTAGGTCACCGGGGCGCACGCGCTCGGCCCACGGCACCCAGGCCGGAGCCACGAGCGCGTCGGGTCCGGGCAGCAGGACGACCTCGTCCACGGTTGCGGCCTTGGCTCGCGGCGCGCGAGCCACCGTGACCGACCAGCGCCAGCCGACGTACGCCGGATCAAGGCACGCGAAGTAATGGGTGGCCACGCGCTCGTCGTCGAACTCGACACCGACGTGATCTCCGACCGTCCCCCAGGGGGCGTCCTCCTCGGCGGCAGCGCGAGCGAGATCGGTGGACTTCGAGAGCACGGTGTCGGACATCAGCGCATCACTCCACTCCGGGCGAAGGGATGAGTTGGAAGACCCACAGGCCGAGGGTGCCCTCGGCGCCCGCCACGACCTGGAGGGAGACGCCGTCGGCCGGGACCTCCTGCAGATCGGGGTAGGTGAATCGGTAGTACGTCGAGGTGATCGGCTGCTGTGTGAGGCGCTGGGAGCCGATGACGGGGTACCAGCCCGCGTCCGCCACAACCGGGTCGACGCTGATGCCGATGACCTGGCCGGGGATCACCGGGATCTGAGCGACGTCAGCCCCGTCGAGCGCCTCGGTCACCACGTCCTGAGCGCACGTTTCCGCGCTCAACGGTTCTCCGTCGAATGACCAGCACAGTGCGGGTCGGTTCGCTGACGTCGTGCCGGATACGACGGATACGCCGGGCGGAGGCTTCTCGCACGCGGTCAGGGCGAAGACACCCACGAGGGCGAGGGAACCCGCAAGCACGGGACGGCCGAATCGGCGCAGCATCGAATCGGCCACTCAGACGTCGAAGTCGTCGGCGACGGCCCGCATGACTGCAGCGAGCTTGCGGCAGTGGTCATCGCTCGGGTAGCGGCCACGGCGGAGCTGGTTGGAAGCGCTGTCCATGAGCTTGATGAGGTCCTCGAGGATGATGGCGACATCCTCCGCGGGCTTGCGCCCCGCCTTGACGATGGAGGTGGGCTGCTCCAGGACGATCACACTGAGGGCCTGCTTGCCGCGCTTGCCATCGACAACGCCGAACTCGACCTTCGCGCCCTGCTTGAGGGAGGTGGTGCCCGCAGGCAGCGCCGAGGCATGCACAAAGACATCCTCGCCGTCGTCCGACGCAAGGAAGCCGAAGCCCTTGTCCACGTCGTACCACCTGACCTTGCCGGTCGGCATGGCAGTCCCTTCTCCAATCCAGCGCCCGAATGGGCCCAGGGCACCAGGCTAGACGGGGCCGGGGGCTCACGCGCCCCTAGGGTGGCGCCATGGCATCTCCCGCCTCCCCCGGCGATCGACTCCTGCGGATCGGCGCCGTCGTGACGGTCATCGGGCTGGTGTGCACGGTCATCGCCATGCTCCCCCTCGTGATCCCGAGCCTGGAACTCCCCTCAGCGTGGTGGTTCCTCTCGATGATCACCGGAATCGGGCTCGCCCTGGTGATCGCCGGGCTCGCCGTCTCAGCTCGGTCACGGAGGCGAGGTTAGGGCGGCGCTACGCGCTGGCCAGCCAGGCCGGCAGATGCGTGAGGTCCGGCAGCACCGCGTCAGGACCTGCCGCGTGCAAGTCTTCGACTGACGTAGGGCCCGTTGCTACGACGACCGCGTGCACGCCCGCCGTGCGAGCTGCGCGCACGTCGCCTGGGTGATCGCCCACATACACCCAGGCATCGTGCTCGCGAAGAGCCGTCGCCTTGCCCTCGGCGAAAAGGTCGCCGACGACCTCGTCGGCTTCGAGCCCGGCTGCCTGGAGCGCCAGGCGCGCCGAAACCCCGTATTTCGCGGTGACG
>JBEGMG010000180.1:0-2860 GCA_041183165.1 Actinomycetota bacterium
GAGGTGACGACGGCCGATGACGTGCAATCCCAATGGCATGTGCTCAAGGCGCAGGAGAAGGGGCGCGCGTCCGTCACAGAAGGCATCCCCGAGGCTTTGCCCGCACTGCTGCGCGCCAGCAAGGTGCTCGCGCGCAGCGAGCACCTCGATGTGCCCCTGCCCGACGTCGGCGACGACCCAGTGGCGGTGATCGAGGGCGAGGAGGCCTTCGGCGACCTCCTGCTGACGCTTGTCGCCTCCGGCCGCGCCCAGGGCTGGGACGCCGAGGCCGCGCTGCGCGAGGCCGTACGCCGGCAGGCCCGTCGTATCCGCGAGGCAGAGGGCGCGTGAACGCTGCAGCGGACCTCGCGGCACTGGCCGTCCAGGCGCGCGATGCCCTGCTCGCCTTCGATCCCGTGCTCGGCACGCAGGCGGGTGACCACGAGCACGATGACCGGCTGCCGGATCTCACGGGCACCTCCGTGGATGCTCACGTGCGTGTGCTCGATGGCTTGCTCGAGCGCATCGACGGGGTGGATGATCTCGCCCTCACGGTCGATGAGCAGGTGGATCTGGAGGTGCTGCGCGCGCGCCTCGCCGCAGACGTATTCGATCTCTCCGAGATCGCGCGCCATCGATGGGATCCGCTCGTGTGGGATCCCGCCAGCGGTGTGCACGCACTCGCCATCCGCGACTTCGCCTCCCCCGAGGAGCGTCTGCGCAGCGCCCACGGGCGACTGTGCGCCGTTCCCGAATTCCTCGACAGCGCGCGCACCACCTTGGGGGACATGTCGGCCATCCATGTCGAGACGGCCCTCCTGCGCCTGGAGGGATTCGACTCGGTCCTCGACGAGCTCGCTGCCCTCGGCAGCCTCGACTCTGCGGCGGTGGAGGGCGCGCGCGACGCGGTGGCGCAGCACGGGGCATGGCTCGCGGAGCAGTTGCCGCGGTCGCGCCGCGATCCGCGCTTGGGAGTTCGGCTCTACAGCGCGGCCCTCTGGCACCACCTCGACGAGGAACTCGCTCCTGTCCAGGTCCTCGAGATGGCCGAGGCCCATCTCGACGATGTGACGGCGCGCATGCGCGAGACCGCCGCGGAGTACCTGGGGGAGTCGGTGCACTCGTCCGACATCGTGCGTCGCGCCCTGGCTGATGCGGCGGAGCGGGCGTTGGTCGACCGCGACACCGTGGTGCCCACCATCAGGCAGGCGCTGGGCCGGTCCACCCAGTTCGTGCAGGAACACGAACTGGTCACGCTGCCAGACCAGCCCGTCGATGTCGTCGACATGCCCCGCATCCACCGTGGGGTCGCGGTCGCGTACTGCGATGCCCCCGGCCCGCTGGAGACCGCGCCCCTGCGCACGGTCGTCGCGGTGGCCCCGCCCCCCGACGACTGGTCGCCGGAGCGCGTGCAGTCCTTCCTGCGCGAATACAACGGCGACCTCCTGCACGACCTCGCGATCCACGAAGCGATGCCCGGGCATGTCGTGCAACTTGCGCGAGCTCGGGCCGCCGACACCTCACTGGTCCGGCGGCTCGCGCCGTCGGGAGTCTTCATCGAGGGCTGGGCGGTGTACGCCGAGGAGCTCCTGGTCGAGCGCGGCTACGCACCGGACGACGATCCGCGGGCACCCCTGCGCATGCGCCTGCAGCAACTCAAGATGCAGGCGCGCGCCACGCTCAATGCGATCCTCGACGCACGTGTCCACGGCGGGGACATCAATGAGGCGGCTGCGATCGAGTTGCTGCGCAGGCGGGGCTTCCAGGAGGAGGCCGAGGCCGCGGGCAAGTGGCGCCGGGCGCTGCTCACCTCAGCCCAGTTGCCGACGTATTTCGTCGGGTGGCGTGGAGTGCGCCAGCTCGTCGACGATCTGCGTGTCCTGCATCCTGACTGGAGCGACCGGCGTCTGCACGACCTGCTCCTCGAGCGCGGCTCGCTGGGCCCACGGCACCTGAGAGCGGTCCTCGGCCTGTGATCCGTGCCCGCTCGCGCGGTCGATAGGGTCCTCGCATGGCCAGCATCGATGACGTCGTCGCCCGCGAGATCCTCGACTCGCGAGGCAACCCCACCGTCGAGGTCGAGATCGTCCTCGACGACGGCACAGCGGCGCGCGCGGCCGTGCCCTCAGGTGCGTCCACGGGCGCGTTCGAGGCCGCGGAACGCCGCGACGGCGACGCCGGGCGCTACCTCGGCAAGGGCGTCCTGGCCGCGGTGGCCGCGGTCGAGGACGAGATCGCGCCCGAGATCCTCGGCATCGACGCCTCGGAGCAGCGCCTTGTCGACCAGATCATGTGCGATCTCGACGGCACCCCCAACAAGTCGCGACTCGGCGCCAACGCCATCCTCGGCGTCTCGCTTGCCGTCGCCCACGCCGCGGCGGGATCGGCTGGGCTCCCGCTCTTCCGCTACGTCGGTGGCCCCAATGCGCATGTCCTGCCCGTGCCGATGATGAACATCCTCAACGGCGGGGCACACGCTGACACCGGTGTCGACATCCAGGAGTTCATGGTCGCTCCCATCGGAGCCGCCACCTTCAGTGAAGCGCTGCGCTGGGGAGCCGAGACCTATCACGCACTGAAGGCGGTGCTGCGCGAGCGCGGTCTGGCGACGGGCCTCGGCGATGAGGGCGGCTTTGCACCCGACCTGCCGAGCAACCGTGCCGCGCTCGAGCTCATCGTCGAGGCCATCGGGCGCACGGGTCTCACCGTGGGATCCGATATCGCCCTGGCGCTCGACGTGGCGTCCACCGAGTTCTACTCCGACGGCGCCTACCAGTTCGAGGGTGCCGCGCGCTCGAGCGAGTGGATGACGGGCTACTACGAAGGGCTCCTCGCCGACTTCCCGCTCGTGTCCATCGAGGACCCGCTCGCCGAGGACGAC
>JBEGMG010000181.1:0-2637 GCA_041183165.1 Actinomycetota bacterium
GGAGAGCGTGGCGACGTCACGGTGCTCGAAGCCGGGGAGACCCACGAGTTCGAGGAGCTCGGCGACTCGCTGCGCTCGACCCTCGGGCGGCAGCCCGAAGCCGATGTTGCCTGAGACGTCGCGATGCGGGAAGAGAAGTGGGTCCTGGAAGACGAGGCCGATGCGCCGGCGATGAGCTGGGATCGCGGCGATGTCCTCGCCAGCCCACATGATCGTCCCGGAATCGGGTCGCTGGACTCCCGCGATGCACCGCAGGAGCGAGCTCTTGCCCGAGCCGCTCGGACCGAGGAGTGCAACGATCTCCTGCGGGGCCACATCGAGGTCGAAGTCATGCAGCAGGGCACGGCCGTCGTACGAGATGTCCAGTGCGCGCACCTGCAGGCCGGACGTCGCGTCGCTCATGACTTCACCAGCCTCCACTTCGTCGCGGACGAATGCGCTCCGCCACGCCGACGATGAGGAGCGTGACAAGGAGCAGAAGGACGGACAGGGCCGCGGCCACGCCCGCGTTGGCTTCACCGGGGCGCCCGAGGAGGCGCACGATCTGCACGGGCACGGTGGGGGCATCCAGGCGCACGAGGAACGCTGTGGCCCCGAATTCACCGAGGGCGACGGCAGCGGCCAGACCAGCGGCGACGGCCATCGCGCGCAGCGCCAGTCCGCCCTCCGTGGTCCACCACGCGCGCAGCGGTGGGGCGCCAAGAGTCGCGGCCACCTGGCGCATGCGCGGGTCGAGGGAGCGCAGCAGCGGCAGGACCACGCGGATGACGATCGGCAGCGCCACCAGTGCCTGGCCCAGGGGTACGAGCAGCCACCATCCGCGCATATCGACCGGTCCGCGTAGGGACACGAGCAGGAGCCCGAAGCCGATCGTGACGGCGGAGACGCCGAGGGGCAGTGCCAGTGCGGCGTCGATCCATGCACCGCGCCTGCCTGCCGCGAGGATGCCCGCGCATGCGAGCGCGCCGAGCAGGGTGGCCAGTGCGGTGGCGATGGCGGCGTACTGCAGGGAGAGGGCCAGTGATTCGAACGCCGACGCCGAACGCGTCGTGGCCTCGGAGGGAGAGAAGGCTTCGGCGTACCAGGCGAATCCCCATCCCTCTCCCACGCGCAGCGAGCGCAGGAGGAGTCCGAGCAGGGGGATGACGATGGCCGCGGCGAGCGCGCAGGCATAGGTCACGGCGAGTCGGTCGGCTGCGGACGACACCGGAGCGCGCCGGGCGTCATCACCGAGGTGCTGCCGGACGGAGACGCGCTCCTGCAGACGCGCGGACCACACCACGGCGACAGCGACGAAGACGAACTGGAGCAGTGCCAGGCCTGCTGCCGCGGGGAAGTCGAGCCGCTGCACGGTCGCCGAGTAGATCTCCACCTCGATCGTGGGGAGTGAGGGGTCGCCGAGCACGAGGACGACTCCGAAGGATGTGAATGTGAAGAGGAAGACGAGTGCTGCTGCGCCGAGGAGTGCGGGGCGCAGGAGCGGCAGGGTGACGCGCGCGAAGGTGCGTGCGGGCCCGATGCCAAGGGTGCGCGAGACGTCGAGCAGGCGCGCATCCAGATGACCCCAGAGGCCTCCGACGATGCGCACCACCAGCCCGACGTTGAAGAACACGTGCGCCACGATGATCGCCGCCGTGGTGCCGGCGAAGGGCAGGATCTCGCGGAAGGCCAGTCCCACCACGATGGTGGGCAGGATGAACGGCACCGTGATGATCGCAAGCAGGGTGCGCCGCGCGGGCATCTCGAGTCGGTAGAGCGCATACGCGGCGGGCAGTGCGAGGAGGACGCTGAGCACAGTGCTGACAGCAGCCTGGATCGCCGTGTAGGCCACGATGCGCCAGGTGGCCGGCGCCGCGAGGGTCTCCCACGCCTCGGGGCCGAGCCCGGCGATCACGACCGCAGCGACCGGGATGAGGACCAGCCCACCGACGACGGCGAGGGGCGCGACCGCCCATAGAGCTCGGGGCGTGCCGAGCGTCACCTGAGGACGACCTGCGTCCATTGCTCGATCCACTGGTCACGTTGCGCTGCGATCTGCGCGGCGTCGAGCTGGAGCGGAGCCTCAGGTCGCGTGACGAAGCGCTCGAAGACCTCCGGTAGTGCCACGGAGTCACGGGCGGGGAAGACGAACATCGACAGGGGTACGTCGGCCTGGACCTCTGGCGACACGAGCCAGTCGACGACTGCGCGCGCGCCGTCGGGGTCCGGCGTTCCGCGCAGCACGCCGGCGAACTCCACCTGGCGGTAGCAGCCGTCGAGCATGGCGGAGGTCGATGGACGCTCAGGCCTCGGCTCCTCGGCGTAGACGATCTCCGCCGGCGGGCTCGTGGAGTACGACACGACGAGCGGCTTGTCGCCACCACCCCCGCCGGCGGTGAACTCGGTGAGGTAGGCCTCCGACCACCCATTGACGACCATCACGTCGTTGGCGCGCAGTCGCTCCCAGTAGTCGGGCCACGCGTCGCCGTAGCGCGCGATGGTCGCGAGGAGGAACGCGAGCCCGGGGGAGGACGTAGCCGGGTTCTGAACGACGAGCAGGCCGCGATAGCGCTCATCGGCAAGGTCCTCCAGTGTGGACGGCGGCGCAATCCCCTGCTCGGCGAACCATCCGTCGTCGATGTTGACGCACACGTCGCC
>JBEGMG010000182.1:0-2638 GCA_041183165.1 Actinomycetota bacterium
CCCGCGGTGGATGCGGCGTTCACCCCCACGCTCGCCTACGTGGCCTGCCCGGCTGACGTGAAGCCCGCGAGCACGAAGTGCGCGGAGCTCACCGTGCCGCTGGACTGGCAGACCCCCGATGACGGCCGCACCACCACGATCGCGCTGCGGGTGATCCCGTCGGCGCGCAGTGGTGGGGGATTCACCTTCAATCCCGGTGGCCCGGGCGGCTCCGGCATCGACTCCGGCGCGGGTGTCTACTCGATGCTGCCTCGGCAGGTGCGCGACCGCTTCGACTTCGTCATGTGGGATCCGCGCGGAATTGGGCTGAGCGGGCCGAAGGTGACCGGGTGCGGCACCATGCCCGGACCGGACCTGCCGCCCACCGGGCCGGTGGATTGGGAGAAGGCGTGGTCTGAGTGGGCCGTTGCCAGGGGTGGGGCGCTCTCCGACTGCTTCGCGAAGAACCCGGACTCCGCGCCCTATCTCGGCACGTGGCAGGTCGTGCGCGACATGGAGGCCATGCGTGCCGCCCTGGGCTATCCCAGGTGGAACCTCTGGGGAATGAGCTACGGCACTCGCATCGCCTACACCTACGCCAAGACCTTCCCCGACAGCCTGCGCACCGTCATCGTCGATGGCAGCCTGTGGCCGCAGGAGTCGGTGTATCGCCTCTCGAGTCAGCAGCCGATGGCTTATCAGACGGCCCTGCAGGTCTACTCCTCCGTGATGGGCCGCGCACAGACGCGCAAGTTCGAGCAGATCCTCGAAGTGCTCGACGATACCTACATCGAGACGCCGGACGGGCCCCTCACGCGCTGGAGTTTCTCCGACGAAATCTTCGGCGCTCTAGGAAGCCAGCGTGACTACCCGGACATTCGAGAGCGGATCAACACCGTCTACGACAGACTCGTTGCCCAGCCCTCTATCTCGGCACGCGATGCAGTTGCGCTTGCGGTGGAAGCAATCGAGGATCCGGACCCCGACTACTCGGAGAGCTACATCTTCTCCCTAATCAACTGCGCGGACCTGCACGATCGGCCCACGCCCGAGATGGCCGGCCGGCTTGCCGCAAGCGCCGCCCGCGACTACGGGACGGCTTTCGGCTTCGCGACCGGCAACATCACGAGCTGTCAGGGGCTGCCGGCGGATTACTCCCCGCCGGTGCCGAGCGACTGGACCACGATCACTCTGGCCACTCCGCCGGTCGTGGTGCTGTCCCTCGGTGATCGGGCCACGCCGTGGCTGTGGGGCAAGATCATGGCTAATCAGTACGCCGGGTCGCGACTCATCAACTACAACAGTTCCCAGCACGTGACCTACCTGTTTGCTCCATCGACGTGCGTCAACGACCCGGTCACGCGCTACATCCTGCGCCGGCAATTGCCGCCGAACAACGTCCTCTGCTCTTTCGTGCCGTCCGCCTAGGCCTTCCCTTGCCTGGCGCCCGGGACGAGGACGTGCGCGTCGTCCCCTACGACCCCGCATGGGTGGCGCGCTTCGCCGAGGAGGCTGAGCGGCTCGCGGAGGTCATCGGCGCGTGGGCAACCGGGGGAGTCCACCACGTGGGAAGCACCGCCGTACCCGGGCTCGCTGCCAAGCCGGTCATCGACATCCTGGTCGGGGTGGAGAGCTTGGAAGCTTCGCGTCCGTGCATCACCCTCGTGGAGCCTCTGGAGTACGTGTACTTCCCTTACCTGGCCGACGACATGCATTGGTTCTGCAAGCCCGACCCCGCGAGTAGGACCCATCACCTCCATCTCGTCCCGACGGACTCACCGCGATTCACAGACGAGATAGCTTTCCGCGATTATCTGCGTGCCCACACCGCTCATGCGCAGGAATACGAACGCCTCAAGCTGCACTTAGCGACGGTCCATAGGCAGGATCGCGAGGCATACACGCAGGGAAAGAGTGATTTCGTGCGCACCACCCTCGAACTCGCCAGGTCGCAGGGGCGATAGACCCGGACTGTCGCAAAACCAAGACCGCTTCGTCAGGTCTTGTAGACGTAGACCTTGCGGTAGCCCTTGTACGTCGCGACGGCTCCGGAGGACGCCACGACGCGAATCTTCACCGGGTCGGCCGACACCACGCGCACCGTGACCCGGTCACCCCTCTGCGTGATTACGCAGAGTGGGGATGAGTCGCCGGAGTCGATGTCCCCGCGGGGCACCGCGCGCGTGCTGCGGAGCTCGGAGCAGGTGGCGCGGTAGGTCACGGTCTTGCCCATGTCGGTGATGTCGTCTTTCGACCCGAAGGTCGTGTCCTTGCCGGGCTTGACGCGCTCGGGGACTGTGGGATCGGTGACGCGCTGCTCCTCGGTCTCCTTCAGGCCGTCGCCGTTGCTATCCGAGTCCTTCACATCGGGCGTGCCGTCGCCGTCGTCGTCGGGGTCGGTGGAGTTGGGCGTGCCATCGCCATCGGTGTCGGGATTGGCGCTGTCTTCCGGCGTACCGTCGTTGTCGTCGTCGGGATCCACCGAGTCAGGCGTGCCATCACCGTCGTCGTCGGGATCGCTGGAGTCGGGGTCGCCATCACCGTCGAGGTCGGGCTCGTTCGAGTCCGGGGTGCCGTCGCCGTCATTGTCGGGATCGGTGGCATTGGGATCGCCGTCAGCGTCCGGATCCGCGTCGGGGTCGGTGGCATCGGGGGTGCC
>JBEGMG010000183.1:0-6381 GCA_041183165.1 Actinomycetota bacterium
GCAGATCTGCCCACCCGCGCTCGGGACGCGCCTCGGCGCGCAGGATCCGCAGCCCCTTGCGCTCGGTGAGGATGGCCAACGCCGCTGGGTCGTAATCGGGAGCGACGACGACCTCGGTGAATACGTCCGCCATGGACTCGGCCATGGCCATCGACACCGGACGATTGGCGGCAACGACTCCCCCGAACGCCGACACCGGATCGGTGGCGAACGCTTTGTCGTAGGCGTCGGCAATATCCCCGCCGACCGCGATGCCGCACGGATTCGCGTGCTTGATGATGGCCACGGCGGCCTGCCCGTGATCGTATGCCGCGCGCCACGCCGCATCAGCATCGACGTAGTTGTTGTAGGACATCTCCTTGCCATGCAGCTGCTCCGCACGAGCGAGGCCGGGACGCGAGAAGTCTGCGGCGTAGACGGCAGCCGACTGATGGGGATTCTCTCCGTAGCGCAGGACGGCTTGCCGCTCCCAAGCCTGACCCAGCCAGCGAGGGAATCCCGAGCCGTCGGGCGCCACGACATTGCCCATCCACGTAGCGACGGCGACGTCGTAGGCGGCTGTGTGTGCGAAGGCATCGGCTGCGAGCCGCTGCCGCTCCTCCAGGGTGAATCCTCCTGAGCCCACGGCCTCGATGACCTCGCCGTAGCGGCCAGGGTCGACCACGACCGCGACACTCGCATGATTCTTGGCCGACGCGCGGACCATGGCGGGTCCGCCGATGTCGATCTGCTCGATGCACTCATCAGGATCGGCGCCTGACGCCACCGTGCTCGTGAAGGGATAGAGATTGACGACGACGAGCTCGAACGGCGCAATGCCGAGCTCATCGAGCTGGGCCGCGTGCTCAGGCAGGCGCATGTCGGCGAGGAGGCCCGCGTGCACGCGCGGGTGGAGTGTCTTGACGCGGCCGTCAAGGCACTCGGGGAAGCCGGTGAGGTCGGAAACGGCGGTGACGGGCACACCGGCCTGCTCGATGTGTGCCGCTGTCGAACCGGTGGACACGATCTCGACTCCGGCTCCATGCAGCGCCGTTACGAGTCCGGGGAGGCCGGTCTTGTCGTACACCGAGATGAGGGCGCGTCGGATGGGCCTGCGGGCTGAATCTGCGCTCACGGGATGGTCACCTTCCTACCGTCGACCGTGCAGCCCAGCGCGCACAGACGGGACACGATATCCACGAGGAGCTGCCGCTCGACCACCTTGATGCGCTCATGGAGGGACTCGTCGTCATCATCATCGAGGACCTCCACGACCCCCTGCGCCAGGATCGGACCGGTGTCGACGCCGGAGTCGACCAGATGCACGGTGCAGCCCGTCACACGGACGCCGTACGCCAATGCGTCCCGCACGCCGTGGGCGCCGGGGAATGCAGGAAGGAGCGCCGGATGGGTGTTGACGATGCGCGAGGGGAAGGCGGCGAGCATCGCTGCACCTAGGATTCGCATGAAGCCCGCGCACACGATCCAGTCCGGGTCGAATTGCGCAACAGCCGACGCGAGAGCGGCATCCCAGGCTGCACGATCGGGGTAGTCGCCCGGGCAGACAACGGACGTGGGCACCCCTGCCGCGGCTGCGCGATTGAGCCCACCGGCGTCGGATCGATCGGAGATCACGCCCACGATCGTGAAGGCATCCTGTCGTTCGTCGAGCAGCGCCTGCAGATTGGTACCGCCCCCGGAGACGAGGACGACGAGGCGCGCGGGCACGCCGCGACCCTATCGCCGCTGCGTGGACCCGGTGCGTGCCATCACGACGACGTCATCGCCGAGATGGTCGGCGTAGCCGCGCAGGAGCCTGGAGCTATCCCACAGGGGGGACAGCCCGACGACGAGGGTGATCAGCCATGCGAAGGGCCCGATGATGGGCACGAACCCCAGCAGCCCTGCGGCGCCGTACAGCGCGAACCACCGCCGCGTCGCGAGGGCCCAGCCCGGTCGGGCCCCCGTGTCGGCGCGCACGCAGCGGATCCCGACCGCCCAGCCGCCCAGCGTGCGCCCCCAGGAAGCCATCAGGGGGATCGTGTAGAGGGCGGTGAGAACGACGAGGACGGCAAGAGGGAGCCAGACGGGGAGGGCAATCGCCGCATCGACGGTGCGCTCCCCGGACTGGGCGTCTACGCGCACGCGAGTGATGCCTGCGGTCACGCTCTCGAACAGCGACGACACCACGCCCGCGGCAGCAACGAGCACGACCATGTCGATCGCAGCACCGGCGATACGCCGAGACATCGGGGCGAGCGTGAATGCGGGCTTGGCCGTGCGCGCATCAGCGCGGCGCGGGGCCCGAACGGTGCTAGCCATCGGATCGCCTCGACGGCCAGGCCGCGACCGCGATGGATCCCAGGCCGACCAGCAGGGTGCCGACAAGCGCAACGGGGATCGCCGAGGGTCCCAGGCCCTGCAGGGTGGTGTTGCCCAGGGAGCCTGACGAGAGCCAGGCCGCACCTGCGAGGGTCGCCCCCGTGGCGATCGCGGAGCCGACGGCGACGAGGCACCCCCGCAGACCAATCTGGCCACGTCGCCTCAGGAGTGCACCCGCCACGACTCCCGCAGCCACGGCGAGGAGAGGAAGCAGGACCGCACCCGTGGGCGGCTGGTCCGGCAGGGCAGAGAGCAGCGGAAAGCCGGGAAGGGCTGCGGTGGCGGTGTCGACGTACGGCGACACGATCGTGCCGACCGACACCGTGACCCCCGGACCGAGCAGGTAGGCGAGGGACCACATCACCGCTATCGGGAGATACCCCAGGGTGAGGACGGCCAGGAGGAGCAGTCCTGAGACCCCTGCATTCAACTCGACGAGCAGAGATGTCATCTCATCGAAACTGCCGATGATCGCGACGGCAAGCAGCATGCTGGCAGCGACCACAAGACTGAGGAGTGCAGCCCCGGTGGCGGCCAAGCCGTCACGCGCAGGGAGGGGCAGGGCGTCGAGTGAGATCAGTCGCGCTCGACGCAGGATGACCAACGATGCGACAGCCCCTGCCACGAGGCCTGCCACGAGAGCCGTCCGCGCGGGAGAGATAGCGAGGTTGCGACTCATCGACGCGATGATGGCGCTGACGGCGGCGAAGCTCATGCCCACGGACACGGCGACGGCAACAGCTTCGCCTCGCCGGGCAACGGCGGAGGCGTCGGCAGCCCAGCGCGAGGCTGCGATCACGGCGATGAGCGGGAGAAGTGCGAAGCCCAGAGGGAGCAGCGTGAGTGATACTCCGGCCACGGTCGGCGCCTGGCCGAGCCCCGCGAGCCAGGCCCCCGACGCCACCTCGAGCATCTGGGTCCACTCCTGGGAGCCGGATGGGTCGAACATCCACGCCGCGAGGGCGACGACGACGAGGGCGAGATAGCTGAACACCGCCGCGGCGGCCCCCGCAGCGGCACCGGCCACCACAAGGGGCAGCGGCGCGGTGGGCGCCTGCCCCACGGGGGCGCCCGTTCGTGCGGTGAGGCTCACCGGTCAAGAGTGTCAGCCGAGGGGGGTTCGCCCCCGTAACGGCACGCGGGCATCGTGCGGCACAGGAGCACCATCCGTAGCGGGGTGGCCCCCGGGCATCAGCCGCGCAGGAGCGTTCGCATGAGCCGGGCTGTCTCGCTGGGGGTCTGGCCCACCCGGACGCCCACGGCCTCCAGGGCTTCCTTCTTGGCCGCCGCCGTGCCGGATGACCCAGAGACGATCGCGCCCGCGTGGCCCATTGTCTTGCCTTCGGGCGCAGTGAAACCCGCGACGTAGCCGACCACCGGCTTGGTGACGTTGTCCGCGATGAAGGCGGCCGCCCGCTCCTCGGCGTCACCACCGATCTCACCGATCATGACGATCGCCTCGGTCGCCGGATCGGCCTCGAAGGCCGCCAGGCAGTCGATGTGCGTCGTACCGATGATCGGGTCGCCACCGATTCCGACGCACGTGGAGAAACCGATGTCATTGAGTTCGTACATCATTTGGTAGGTCAGCGTGCCGGACTTCGACACCAGTCCGATGGGACCAGGGCCTGTAATGTCCGCGGGGATGATGCCGGCGTTGGAGACTCCGGGAGAGATGATGCCCGGGCAGTTGGGACCGATGATGCGCGTCGAGCCCGCGTTGACGGCGTACTGGAAGAACTGCGCCGTGTCATGCACGGGGATGCCCTCCGTGATGACGACGCACAGGGGGATCTCGGAATCGACGGCCTCCTCAACAGCCGCCTTGGCAAAGCGCGGAGGCACGAAGACGACACTGACATTGGCTCCAGTGGCGACCATGGCCTCGCGGACATCGCCGAAGATCGGGATGCCGTCGACCTCCTGGCCGCCCTTGCCGGGGGTGACTCCCGCGACGACCTGGGCCCCGCTCGCCACCATGCGACGCGTGTGCTTCGTGCCTTCCGAGCCGGTCATCCCCTGCACGAGGATTCGGCTGTCGGCATCGAGCCAGATCGTCATGCGGCACCTCCGGCCAGTTGCGCGACGCGACGGGCCGCATCGTCCATGGTCTCCACCATTTCCACGAGGGGATGATCGAACTCGGTGAGGATCCTCCGTCCCTCGACTGCGTTGTTGCCGTCGATGCGACACACGATCGGCTTGGTCACCGGCGTGCCGCGCTCGGCCAGCGCGCCCACAGCCTGCACGATCCCGTTGGCCACCGCATCGCACGAGGTGATGCCACCGAAGACGTTGACGAAGACGGCGCGTACGTCCGGATCGTTGAGCACGATGTCGAGTCCATTGGACATGACCTCCGCGCTGGCGCCGCCTCCGATGTCGAGGAAGTTGGCGGGGCGCACACCTCCGAATTCCTCACCGGCGTAGGCGACGACATCGAGGGTGCTCATGACAAGTCCCGCACCATTGCCGATGATCCCCACCTCGCCGTCCAACTTGACGTAGTTGAGGTCGAATTCCTTGGCGCGCAACTCGATCGGATCCGTGCCGTCCCGGTCGACCAGGTCAGCATGCGAGGCATGGCGGTAGTTGGCATTGTCATCGAGGGTGACCTTGCCATCGAGCGCCAGGACGCGGCCATCGGCGGAGAGCACGAGGGGGTTGACCTCGACGAGCGTCGCGTCCTCCTTGACCAGGACCTGCCATAGGTCGACGAGCACGCTGATGACCTGCTCGCGGATGTGCGTGGGGAATCCGGCGCGATCGACGATGCTCGCCGCAACCGACTCGTCAACGCCGTCGATGGCGTCGATGCGCACCAGTGCCAGCGCCTCAGGCCGCGTCGCCGCGACCTCCTCGATATCGACACCGCCCTCGACACTCGCCATGGCCAGGAAGGCGCGATTCGCGCGATCGAGGAGGAAGGAGACGTAATACTCCTCGGCGATGTCGGTGGCTTCGGTCACGAGGACACGGCGTACGACATGACCCTTGATGTCCAGGCCGAGGATGTCCTGAGCGCGCGCCTGGGCGTCGTCGGGCGTGGCGGCGAGCTTGACTCCGCCTGCCTTGCCGCGCCCGCCGGTCTTGACCTGGGCCTTGACGACGACGGCAGAGCCGATCTTGCGTGCGGCCTCATGGGCGGCATCTGGGGTGGCGCACACTTCACCGGCGGTGACCGGGACTCCATGCGAGTCGAAGAGGTGCTTGGCCTGGTACTCGTAAAGATCCACGGTTCCCTCCGGCTATGCCCTGCCGGGCTGCGACGCCGCGAGCCTACTGATCAGGCGTCGTGAGCAGGCACGTGGGCACCGACCCACTCCACGATGACAGGAAGCGGCGTACCGGGCCCGAAGACCTCGGTGACGCCCAGCGCCTTGAGCCCAGCGATGTCAGCCTCCGGGATGATGCCGCCGCCGAAGACGAGGATGTCGTCGGCCTGGCGATTCCGGAGCTCCTGCATGAGCTCCTCGAAGAGGACCTGATGGGCACCGGAGAGCACGGAGATGCCGATGGCGTCGGCGTCCTCCTGCACGGCTGCCTCGGCGATCTGCGCAGGCGACTGGTGCAGGCCCGTGTAGACGACCTCGAAGCCTGCATCGCGCAGGGCTCGCGCCACGACCTTGGCGCCGCGGTCGTGTCCATCGAGACCGGGCTTGGCTACGACGATCCTCGCCGGCATGAACCCTCCCTCGGCATGGCGTGAGCGCCGATCGGTCGGGCCCAGCGCTCAGCCGAACGATACCCGGCGCCGTTCTCGCGTCGGAGCGTCGTCAAGACAACGCCGGTGGTCGCGGACTAGCGTCATCGAGTGCCCCGGATCGCGATGCCCACCGTGCCGTCCGCGGCCTGGGGTTCTGCGCGCACCCTCCTGTCGCCGACGACGGCTCGAGGAGTCGCCGTCGAGGCAGCCTGGATCACCGCCCACCTTGCGATGTACCCCCTCGGCCTCGTCGAGGAGCAACTGCGACTCCAGCAGGAGCGGCACTCGTTCGAGGGACTGCCACCCGCCCAGCG
>JBEGMG010000184.1:0-4796 GCA_041183165.1 Actinomycetota bacterium
ATGGCCATCCTGCCGGGCGTGGGAGCGGCGCTAGACGCGTCCCCCCGCTAGCCTTCGGGAATGCGCCGGATCATCGAGGTCTCCCGATACGTCGTCGTACTTCCGGCATTCGGCGCCCTAGTCGGAGCCCTCGTGCTCATCGTCATCGGGCTGTGGGAGATCGGCGCCGCCATCGTCAAGCTCGTCCAGCTCGACGTCGAGCTGAAGGCCTCCATCGTGTCGGTGCTCACCGCTGTCGACACGCTTCTGCTCGCGACCGTGCTGCTCGTCATCGGCTACGGCCTCTACGAGCTCTTCGTCGACGAGACGGTCGAGTTGCCCGCGTGGCTCCAGATCCACTCGCTCGACGACCTCAAGGGCAAGCTCATCGGCGTCGTCGTAGCGGTCATCGCCGTGGTGTTCCTGGGCGAACTCGTCGAGGGCACGGACCCGGAGGCGGTCATGCAGTTCGGCATCGGCGCGGGCGCACTCGTGCTCGCCCTCGCCGCCTTCCAGTACGCGACGCGATCAGGCAAGGGCGGCGGTCAGTAGGCTTCGCGGCATGTCCGCAGCCCAGCGCATCGCCTACCAGGGCGAGCCAGGATCCAACTCCGACGCCGCATGCCGTGAGGTCTACCCCGGCGCGGAGTCGGTCCCCTGCGCGACCTTCGAGGACGTCTTCGTGGCCATGGACGAGGGACGCGCCGATCTGGCGATGATCCCGGTGGAGAACTCCATCGCCGGTCGCGTGGCCGACATCCACCACCTGCTCCCGGAGTCGGGCCTGCACATCGTCGGCGAGCACTTCATGCCCATCCACTTCGCACTCCTCGCAGTCCCCGGCGCCAGTGAGGCGGGCATCACCACGGTGCGCAGCCACTCGCATGCCCTGGGCCAGTGCCGGCAATTCATCCGCGAGCACGGGTGGCGCTCGGTCGTGGCCGACGACACCGCCGGAGCAGCACGCGAGATCGCCGAGGCCGGTGACCCTGCCGTCGCGGCACTGGCTCCCGCGCTCGCCGCCGAGCTCTATGGCCTCGACGTGCTCGCGAGCGATGTCGAGGACGAGCATCACAACACCACGCGCTTCCTCGTCCTCGCGCGCGAGACCGACATACCCCCGGTGGGCTCGGGCCCGGTGATCACGACGTTCGTCTTCCGCGTGCGCAACGTGCCTGCCGCGCTCTACAAGGCGATGGGCGGCTTCGCCACCAACGGCGTCAACATGACGAAGCTCGAGAGCTATCAGCTGGGCGGCACCTTCTCGGCCACCCAGTTCTACGCCGACGTGGAGGGCCACCCCGAGGAGCGGCCGCTCGCCCTGGCCCTCGAGGAGCTCGCGTTCTACACGGCGTACCTGCGCGTGCTGGGCACCTACCCGGCGAGCGCCTTCCGCGAGGGCATCGCTCCGGGCGATCCCGCGTGACCGTCCACCACATCACCCTGACCGTGCTCGATGTCGAGCGGTCAGCCGAGTGGTACCAGCGCGTCCTCGGACCAGCGGAGGCGATCACCCGGGCGGGCGACGGCTGGCACCGCATCCGGATGGCCTGGCCCGACGGCCTCGTCATCGGCGTGACGGCGCACGAGGCAACCGCACCGGAAGATGCCTTCGACGCGCGGCGCGTTGGTCTCGATCACATCGGCCTTGCGTGCGCATCAGAGGAAGAGGTGCGCGCCTGGGCTGACCGACTCGACGCACTCGGCGTCGATCGCGGCCCCGTCGAGACGGTTCCCTATGGGTGGGCCGTCACCGCGCGCGACCCTGACGGCATCGCGATCGAGTTCTTCTGCGCCAAGGCCTAGGTCGCGTTTCGCGCGGTGCGCCCGACGTGCGCGGTCACGCCCGGGATTCGCCCAGGGTGATCGCGACGACACCGATGATCACGATGGCGATGCCGGAAATAGTGAGCAGACTCATGCGCTCACTGAAGATCAGCCAGCCGCCGACCGCAGCGCCGACCGTGCCGAGGCCAGCCCACAGCGCGTACGCCGGGCCGACATCGAGGGTCTTGAGCGTGAAGGCGAGCAGTGTGAAGGCGAGTGCGTAGGCCACCACTACGGCGACCGAGGGCCACAGGCGGGAGAAACCGTCGCTTGCCTTGAGGGACAAGGTCCCCGCGACCTCGGCGGCGATGGCCAGGACGAGGAGTACCCAGGCCATTCCCACTCCTCGGATCGGGTCGGCCTACGCGGTCGACCAGGACAACGCCCTATGGGGACAGCCAAGCACCCGTGCGGCACGCGACCCGAAGCAGGGGGTGCCCCGGAGCAGAGGTCGGGACTACCCCAGGGCGCGAGCCGTGAGCGCCTGCACGCGGGGCTCGCGTTCGGCCGTGAGGAGTACGTCCAACTCGACCGGTCCGCGATCGGTGACGACGGTCCACCGCGCGTGCGCCGGGCTGCGCGATGTCACGCTCGCAGCATCGCGACGTACCGTGCCTGCGGCGAGTGCCTGCCAGGCCTCGCGGCGCTCGGCTCGGGACTGGTCCAGATCGAGGTTCATCGCGGCCATGGCGTCGAGGGCCGCGTCATCCCAGTGTGCGAGGAGCGACTCCGCAAGGGCCATGGCCCGCTCGGTCTGCGGCCACAGGCGCTCGATGGCACGCGCACGCGCGGCCTCGGGCGCCTCCTCCCTGACGATCTCCTCCAGGATCTGCGCGCACACGGGACGCATCGGCGCGTAGGTGCGATTGCCCAGTGCCACGATCCCCCAGCGCGTGTCGGGGTGCCAGCGCATGTGCGAGCCGAAGCCCGGGTAGCCACCGCTGTGGTGGATAAATCGGCCGAGGTCGGGGTGATCCGAGATGCGCAGGCCCAGGCCGTAGGAGTCGAAGGAGCCATCCGCTTCCCTGCCCACGGTGATGTGCGGGCGCTGCATCTCCCGGCGCGACCATCGCGCGAGGGGTCCGGCCTCAGGAGCATCCGCCCACGCGCTCTCGAGGAAACCAACCCATCGGGCAACATCGGTGACGGTGCTCCACAGTCCGCCCATCGGGCTGAAGGCGCCCGAGGGACCCTCGGCCTGCTCGACCAGCCCGGCCGCGACGGGGTGCATCCCGATCACGCGGTCTGCCGTCGATGACACGTCGAAGGTCGACGACGCCATGCCGAGCGGATCGAGGAGTCGCTCCCTGACGACATCGCGATAGTCACGCCCGGTGACCTGCGCGATGACCCGACCGAGGAGGGCGTATCCGATGTTGGCGTACTCGAACTCCATCCCGGGTGGGCGGCAAAACGTCAGGCCGTCGGCGACGAGCGCGTCGAAGTCCTCCAGGGCGAGGGACTCCTGGCGATCACCCCACGGGTCATCGGTCGGGAAGCCCGCGGTCATCGTGAGCAGGTGCTGCACGCGCACAGGTGGGCTCGCGGCCGGAAGGCCCATGGATCCCGCCCACGGCAGGATCTCGGCCACAGGAGCATCGAGCGGGAGAAGCCCTTCGTCGCGCAGGCTGAGCACGGTGGCTGCGGTGAAGCTCTTCGTCATCGACGCGATGCGGAACTGCGCGACGCCCGCACGCTCCGCGGAGAGGTCTCCCACCGCGCCGACGTGCACGAGCTCACCGGCGAGCAGGAGGCCGAAGGCTACGGCCGGGACACCATGGACGCCCGCAGCCTGCTCCATGTGCTCGTCGAGGATCCTCGATGCTTCGGCGACATCCACGCCGCGACGCTAGCGGAGGCCCCGCAAATCCCCAGCGCTGCCCGACCCGTCCCCTACGGTGGGACAGGGAAATCCACTCAATGGCTTCGGGAGCGCACATGACGATGACCTTCGGTCAGTCCATCAAGCACGTCTTCGGCAACTACGCCACCTTCCAGGGGCGCGCATCGCGCTCGGAGTTCTGGTGGTGGTACCTCTTCACCTCCATCGTGAGCTTCATCGTCTTCATTCCGGTCATCCCCTGGTACAACGACCTGCTCAACAGCTCGATGAATCAGGCAGGGGACGCGGTCATGACGTTGCCGCCTGTCACGGGCCTGGCTACCGTGGGCCTGGCGCTGTCGACGATCTGGTCACTGGCCATCCTCATCCCCACGATTGCGGTGGGCGCGCGTCGCCTGCACGACACCAACAAGTCCGGCTGGCTGCTGCTGCTGTGGTTCCTCAGCTGCTGCTTCGGCATCGGCGCCATCATCCTCATCATCCTGTGGATCCTCCCCAGCACGCCCGGGCCCAACCGCTACGGCGAGGGGCCTGCGCAGGCGATCTGATCCCCCGACATGCGAGCGGGCACTCGTCTAGGACACTAGGCGGGTGCCCGCTCGTCTTGTCATCATCGGTTCGGGTGAAACCTCGCCCACGATGGTCAAGGTGCACCGTGAGCTGATTGCCTCCGTGCCCAGCGGTGACCTCACCGTGCTCGATACGCCGTTCGGCTTCCAGGCCAACGCCGACGACCTCACCGACAAGATCGCCGAGTACTTCCGTGACTCCGTCGGAGCCGACCTCGGCGTCGCCTCCTGGCGTCGTCGCGACGAGCCCGCGGCGGCTCGCGAGCGGGCCCTCGCCCGCGTCGGGCGCTCCGGCTGGGCCTTCGCCGGTCCCGGCAGCCCGTCCTACGCCCTGCGCCAGTGGATCGACACACCGATGCCCACCGGCCTGGCCGAGATCGTCCATCGTGGCGGCACGCTCGTCATGGGCAGCGCCGCCGCGGTCACCCTCGGATCCCACTCGCTGCCCGTCTACGAGATCTACAAGGTCGGCGAAGAGCCGCGGTGGCTCACGGGCCTGGACCTCCTCGGCACCCTGACCGGGCTGAACGCCGCCGTCATCCCCCACTACGACAACCGCGAGGGCGGCAGGCACGACA
>JBEGMG010000185.1:0-6400 GCA_041183165.1 Actinomycetota bacterium
GACATCGACTCCGGTGAGGTAGTCGTCGTCTTCGGGCGATCCGGCTCGGGCAAGAGCACCTTCCTGAGGTGCATCAACTTCCTCGAGGAGCCCGACCAGGGTTCGATCGAGGTGGCGGGGGTCTCTGTCGATGCGGGGCTGCCCACGCGGCATCGTCGCAAGGAGATCCGGCGCTTGCGCACCCAGTGCGGCATGGTCTTCCAACAGTTCAACCTCTTTCCCCAGATGACGGTGCTCGACAACGTCATGGAGGGCCCGCTTCGAGTCAAGGGCGAGCCTGCCGGTGAGGTCCGGGATCGTGCGATTCAGTTGCTCGCCGATGTCGGCATGGCAGACAAGGCGGATCAGCATCCGATCCGTCTCTCGGGTGGTCAGCAGCAGCGCGTCGCTATCGCGCGTGCCCTTGCGATGCGCCCCGCGGTCATGCTCTTCGACGAGCCGACCTCGGCCCTCGATCCGGAGCTCATCCACGAGGTCCTGGCCGTGATGAAGCGACTCGCGGAGACGCATGCGACGACGATGGTCGTGGTCACGCACGAGATGGGCTTCGCGCGCGAGGTCGCCAATCGCCTGTGCTTCTTCCATGAGGGGGTCATCCTCGAGCAGGGCACTCCGGAGCAGATGTTCACCTCTCCACAGCGTCCGGAGACAAAGAAGTTCCTCGACGCGGTGATCTGACCGGTCAATGGCCGCCGCATGCGGTGGCCGTACCCATTCCCGGGCGCAACCTGTTCATAGGTAGCCGGGGAGGTAGCGATGGCGTGGGTCGACACCGCGTCTGGACTCTCCTCGATTGAGGCTTCGCAGCGATTGCTGCGCGACGGGCCCAACGAACTTCCTGTCGAGCGCCCACACAGTCTCTGGCACCAGGCGTGGGGCGTCGTTCGGGAGCCCATGCTTCTGCTCCTGCTTGCGGCGGGCGCGATCAACTTCCTCCTCGCGGAGGTCCTCGACGCAGCGATCCTTGCCTCCTTTGTCCTCTTTGTTGTGGCTATCTCGCTGTATCAGCGCCGCAAGACGGAGAGCGCGCTTGGGGCACTGCGCAACCTGAGCGCCCCCCGAGCACTGGTCCTCCGTGATGGTGCACGGGTGCGCATCGCGGGGAGGGACGTCGTGCCAGGTGATCTGGTGTTCCTCGCTGAGGGCGACCGGGTACCTGCTGATGGAGTGCTCGTCGAGGCCACGAACCTGTCCATCGACGAGTCCGCGCTGACGGGGGAGTCGGTCGCGGTGGGCAAGTCCGCTGATCAGGCGGGGAGCGCCATGGGGCCTCCGGGCGGTGATGGCACGCCGTGGGTCTTCTCAGGGACCCTTGTCGTCCGAGGCCACGGCGCTGCGCGCATTTATGACACGGGTGCATCCACGGCCCTGGGTCGGATCGGCGGCGAGCTGCGTACTCTCGCGTCACCTCGCACGCGCCTGCAGCGTGAGTTCGATCGCCTCGTATGGGTCTTTGCAGCACTGGGATCATTCGCGGCTGTAGCCGTCATCATCATCTACGGCTTGACGCGCGGCAATTGGCTTGAGGCTGGGCTTGCGGGCATCACGACGGCGATGGCCGTGCTGCCTGAAGAAATCCCGGTCGTATTCAGCATCTTCCTCGCCCTGGGCGCGTGGCGGATGTCCAAGGTGCGCGTGCTCACGAGACGGCCGCCGGTCATCGAGACATTGGGATCAGCCACGGTCGTGTGCGTCGACAAGACCGGGACCTTGACGCGCAACGCGATGACTGTCCGCGAGATCGGTGTAGGCGACGAGACTCATGTGCTCGACGGACCCGGAATCCCGGCCAACCTCGAGCGCCTGGTCTCGATTGCCGCATCGGCGTGCTCGGTGGATGGCCTCGATCCCATGGACAGGGCCTTTCTCGACCTGGCTGAGCGGACGCATACCTCGACCCTTCGCTTTGACTCGCGACCCATCCGGGAGTACGCGCTCACTGATCAGCTGCGATGCGTGGGTCACGCGTGGCAGCGCCGTGATGACTCCCTCGACATTGCCATCAAGGGTGCTCCGGAGGACGTGCTGACACTGAGTGGCATGTCGCCGACGGAGCGCGAGAGCTGGCGGCATCGCATCGACGTCGCCACCGCCGACGGTCTGCGTGTCCTAGGAGTAGGGGTGGCACATCTCGAATCGACCCGGGATCTCCCATCGACTCTGGAGGGGCTGCCGGTCGAGTTCCTGGGGATTGCGGGACTCCAGGATCCGGTACGCGAGGGTGTGCCGGAGGCGATTGCTGCCTGCCACAGAGCCGGTGTCCGGGTGGTGATGATCACGGGGGACTACCCGGGCACGGCGCTGGCGATCGCTCGCGAGATTGGCCTAGATACCGGTCCCGGATGCGTGACCGGTGACGAGCTGACCGCCATGGACGACGCTGAATGCGCGAGGAGTGCGGGCCGGGTGAATGTGTTCGCGCGCATGGTGCCGGAGCAGAAGTTGCGGCTCGTGCGGGCGCTGCAGGCAGATGGCGAGGTAGTGGGCATGACTGGCGATGGCGTCAATGACGCGCCTGCCCTGCGAGCCTCGGACATCGGCATCGCCATGGGCACACGAGGCACAGATGTGGCACGGGAGGCCGCGGACCTCGTGGTCATCGACGACGACTTCACCTCCATCACGGCGGGTATTCGTCAGGGGCGGGGCATCTTCGCCAACCTGCGCAAGGCGCTGACCTACGTCGTTGCAGTACACGTGCCGATCTTCGGGATGTCGTTGATTCCCGTCATGGTGGCCGACTGGCCCATCGTCCTCATGCCGGTCCAGGTGGCTCTGCTCCAATTCATCATCGACCCTGCGTGCTCCATCAGCTTCGAAGCCGAGCCCGTCGATCCCAAGGTGATGGACGAGCCACCCCGGGCGCGTGAGTCATCGCTGTTCGGTCGGCCCGAGTTGCTGCTCGCTCTCGCGCAGGGATTGGTGGTCCTCGCCGTCGTCCTCGGCGCCTATCTGTGGAGTCTCTCGGCGGGGTACGCGGATGAAGTGGTCCGGTCGTTCACGTTTGTCACGCTGGTGTCGGGGAACGCTGCACTGATCCTCGTCAACCGGTCACGTCATGTGTCGGTGTGGGAGACGATCGTGCGCCGTCGCAACCCGACTCTCCTGCTCTTCCTGTCGCTTGGGCTGGCCGTCATCACGCTGCTGATGGTGGTGCCGTGGTTCAGAGATGCACTCGGCCTCGGTGAACTCAGCCTGGGCCAGTGGTTGCTCGCGGTCGGCTTGGGGCTCCTCGCGGTGGTGTGGTTCGAAGTCCTCAAGTGGATTCGCCGGCGGGAACCAGGGGCATCCGTCCCGCGTCACCTTCGCTAGGGTCGGGCCGCGAAAGGGAGGGCGTGTGACCACTGATGCCGTGGCTTCGGCAGGGGCAGACGAGGTTGCCGCCTCGAAGGGGCGTCATCGGGGTGCCTATCTCGAGATGCTCATCTCTAGCCTCCTCGGACTCGCGGCCTCGCTGGTGCTGTCCATCGATGCGGTGATCCTCGCGGCCGATCCCAATGCCGGCCTATCGTGCAATATCTCCGAGACCATCTCGTGCGCCAAGGTCGGGATCACGTGGCAGGCCAATCTGCTCGGTTTCCCCAACGCCTTCCTGGGCCTCATCGCCGAGCCAGTGGTCATCACCATCGCCGTAGCGGGCCTGGGCGGAGTGCGCTTCCCGCGCTGGTTCATGAATTCGGCCATGGCGGTCTACGCCATCGGGCTGGCCTTCGCGTACTGGCTCTTCTTCCAGGCCTACTTCGTCATCGGCGCCCTGTGCCCGTGGTGCCTGCTCGTCACGGCGACCACGACGACGGTCTTCGCGAGCCTGCTCCGGGTCAACCTGTCGGACAACACCTTCGGGCTATCCCCTCGGGCTCACGAGCGGGCGCTCTACCTCCTGCGCATCGGCGCCGACATCTGGGGCACCGTCCTCATCATCGCGATCCTTGCCGCGATGGTGATCGTCCGCTACCTGTGATCCCCCATCTCCGTAGCCGTCAACGAGGGAGGTGAGCCGACTCTTGACGGGAGGTTTACATAGGTCTACCTTTTGTAAACTATGGAGGGTAAGGCAGCCGCCACCTGGCGCGACGGCAAGCGCTACCTGTGGGTCTTCGGGCTCACGATGCCGCTGCTTCCGTTTCTCGCGGTCATCCTCAACGCCGCGACCGGCTGGAGCGTGTGGCTCTGGCTGGGCCCCATCTTCATCCTCGGCATCGTCCCGCTCATCGATTGGACCGCGGGCCTCGATCCATCCAATCCGCCGGACGCGGTGATCAAGGCGCTCGAGGAGGATCGCTACTACCGCTGGCTCACCTATCTCTTCCTTCCGCTGCAGTACGCCGGATTCGCCTTCGCCTTCTGGTACATCGCAACAGCAGACGTCAGCACGCTCGATCGCGTGGGCCTGGCCATCACGGTCGGCTTCATCGGTGGCCTGGGCATCAACACGGCGCATGAGCTCGGCCACAAGAAGGAGAGCGTCGAGCGTTGGCTCGCCAAGATCGCACTCGCGCAGTCCTTCTACGGCCACTTCTACATCGAGCACAATCGGGGGCATCATGTGCGCGTGGCCACGCCGGAGGATCCGGCGAGCTCGCGCGTGGGCGAGAGTTTCTACCGCTTCTGGCCACGGACCGTCGGCGGCTCCTTCGCCAGCGCCTGGCGTCTGGAGTCACGCCGTTACTCCCGCCGTGGCCAGCATCCCTGGCGCATCGGCAACGACGTCCTCAACGCGCTGCTCATGTCGGCTGTCCTCTGGGCCGTCATGGTCCTCTGGCTCGGCCCGGGGATCCTGCCCTACCTCGTCATCCAGGCGGTCGTGGGATTCACTCTGCTAGAGGCGGTCAACTACCTCGAGCACTACGGGCTGCTGCGCCAGATCGTCGGTGTGCCCGGCAAGGAGCGCTTCGAGCGAGTCGAGCCGCGGCACAGCTGGAACTCCAACAACCTCGCCACCAACGTCCTGCTCTACCACCTGCAGCGCCACAGCGACCATCACGCGCACCCCACGCGGCGCTATCAGGCGCTGCGTGATGAGAAGGGCGCACCCGCGCTGCCCACGGGGTACGCCGGGATGATCCTCCTCGCGCTCGTCCCGCCGCTGTGGAATCGCGTGATGGATCCGCGCGTCGCTGCGCACTACGACGGCGATATGTCCCTCGCCAACATCCGGCCGGCCAAGCGCGAGCGCACCCTGCGCAGATTCCCGCCGACTCCCGCGCGAGCGGAAGCGGTCGTTACCGAGACACTGCCGGGCGCAGTGGCGTTGCTCACCGGGGGCACGATCGTCGCCACGTGTCCCGGCTGCGGCTACTCCTATGACGAGCGCCGAGGGGACCCGCGCGAGGGCTTCCCCGCGGGTACGCCGTTCACCGCCGTCCCGGACTCCTGGTGCTGCCCGGACTGCGGCGTACGCGACAAGGTCGACTTCATCGTCACGCACGTGGAGTGAGCATGGCCGTCACCGCCCTCCCGACGGGGGAGCGCATCCTCGCGGCTGCCGCAGAGATGACGGCCGAGGTCGGCTGGTCCGGCGTGACCATGGCCGCGGTGGCCGAGCGGGTGGGAGTCAGCCGGCAGACCGTTTACAACGAGTGGGGCAACCGGGATCGCCTCGCCGAGGCCATGGTGCTGCGGGAGTTGGGGACCTTCCTTGACGAGGTCGATGCTGGATTCGATGACCACCCGGAGGACCTGGAGTCCGGGGTCGCCGATGCCATCGGGCGCGTCCTCGGCCTCGCTCGGGTCAATCCCCTCCTGCGCGCGATCGTCACGGCTACCCACGGAGCCGAGACCGAACTCGTCCCACTGCTCACCACCCGGGCGAGCGCGGTGATCGCGGTGGCGGGTGAGCGCGTGCGGGATCGCCTGGTCGCCTACCCCGAGGTGGACGATGGTCAACTCGACGCGACCGTCGACCTCCTGGTGCGCACGGTCCTCAGTCACGTCATGCAGCCAGCGCAGGACAGCACGCGCGTGCCGGAGGACATGGCTGCGGCCGTCGCTCGGCTGCTCAGATCCTGAATCAGGCGCGGATGACCAGTCCCTTGCGCAAGGGCAGCAGCACCGGGATCTGGGTGAGCGACACGATGGCAAGGACGACGTAGACGAGCGTCCATGATCCGGCGGCATCCAGGAGTGCTCCGGCCACCGTCGGGCCGATCGCCGCCAGCAGGTAGGTCACCGCGAATGCCATGGCCGTGAGGCGTGCCGACGCTGCGGCGTCGGCAGCGGACTCGCTCAGCATGGACAGTCCGATGGTGAAGCCCCCGGCATTGCTGAAGCCGAAGAGGAAGAGCACCAGCGCCGTGGCCCATCCGGGCGTGTAAGCCAGGCTGAGCAGGCACAGCGTGGTCACGATCACAGTGATGGTCCACAGCGTGCGCCGTCCGGGGAAGCGCTGGGCGATCCACGG
>JBEGMG010000186.1:0-3536 GCA_041183165.1 Actinomycetota bacterium
CTTCCCAGCCAACACCGGCGAGGTCCTGCGCGGATACGACCGGGTGATCATCCCGGAGATGAACCTCGGACAGCTCGCACTGCTCATCAGGGGCAAGTACCTCGTCGACGCCATCGGCTACAACCAGGTACGCGGACTCCCCTTCACCTCAGAAGAGCTCAGCACCACCATCGCCGATGTGATCGGGAGCCTGTGACGCCATGACCGCCACCGACCTGCCCATGCCCGGCCTTGCGCTCGTCCCGCGCACGGACGAGAAGCAGACCGCCAAGGACTTCAAGACCGACCAAGAGGTGCGCTGGTGCCCCGGGTGCGGCGACTACGCAATCCTCGCGGCCGTCCAGGGCTTCCTTCCGGAGCTGGGCCTGCGCAAGGAGAACATCGTCTTCGTCTCCGGCATCGGTTGCTCCTCGCGGTTCCCCTACTACATGGACACGTACGGCGTGCACTCGATCCATGGCCGTGCGCCGGCTATCGCCACGGGGATCGCGATCACGCGGCCCGACCTGTCTGTGTGGGTCGTCACCGGTGACGGCGATGCACTCTCCATCGGCGGCAACCACCTCATCCATGCGCTGCGCCGCAACGTCAACCTCAAGATCCTGCTCTTCAACAACCGGATCTACGGCCTCACCAAGGGGCAGTACTCGCCCACCTCGGAGACCGGCAAGGTGACCAAGTCCACTCCCCTGGGCTCGCTCGACCACTCCTTCAACCCGGTGTCCATCGCGCTCGGCGCCGAGGCTTCCTTCGTCGCGCGCACGCTCGACTCGGACCGCAAGCACCTCACTGAGACGCTGCGCCGCGCCGCCGCGCACGAAGGCACCGCGCTCGTGGAGATCCTGCAGAACTGCAACATCTTCAATGACGGCGCCTGGGAGCCGCTGAAGGACGCCGAGACCAGCGACGACTACCTCATCCGCCTCGTCGACGGCGAGCAGGTGCGCTTCGGCAAGGACCGCGACAAGGTCGTCGTCCGAGGCAAGCAGGGTCACCTCGCGATCGCGGATGCCAGCTCCGTCGACGAGTCAGAGATCATCGTCTTCGACTCCCACGCCGAGGATCCCGGTGTCGCCTTTGCGCTGTCGCGCCTGGCGGACGTGCACTCCCTCAACGACACCGCCATCGGCGTCTTCCGCGATGTCCAGCGGCCGTCCTACGACCGCCTCGTGCGTGAGCAGGTCGCTAGCGTGCGCGAGTCCGGCGACGCCGATCTGGCGTCGTTGATTCGGGGCAAGGACACCTGGACAGTCTCCTGAGCACCGCGACCCGATCCGAATTCACGACAGGCCTGCTCTTCGGTGTAGCGGCGTACGGGCTGTGGGGGGCATTTCCGCTCTACTTCTCCCTCTTCGACGGCGTCAATCCCATCGAGGTCGTCGCCTACCGCATCGTGTGGTCGCTGGCCTTCTGCCTCCTGCTGCTGCTCATCATGCGCGGTGGCTGGCGGGAGGTCGGCCGCACCCTGCGCGATCGGCGCAGCCTCGGCCTGCTCGCACTGGCATCCATCGCGATCGCGATCAACTGGACGACATACGTCTACTCCGTGTCGACCAATCAGGTTGTCGAAGCTGCCCTCGGCTACTTCATCAACCCCCTGGTCTCCGTGGCCATGGGCATCGTGATCCTGCGCGAGCGACTGAGGGCACCCCAGTGGACGGCGGTTGCGATCGCCGGCGTGGGCGTCCTCATCATCGGCATCGCCGAGGGAGCGGCGCCGTGGATCGGCATCATCCTGGCGCTGAGCTTCGGCAGTTACGGCCTGCTCAAGAAGCTGGCGGGTGCAGGTGCGGTCACCGGCCTCACCGTGGAGACGCTCATCCTCTTTCCCGTGGCGGGGCTCGCCCTCGGCTACTTCGAGGTGCAGGGCAGCGCGGCCGTGGCCAACAGCGGCTGGGGCATGGGCATCCTTCTCGCGCTCCTCGGACCCGTGACCGCGATCCCGCTCATGTGCTACGCCGCCGCAGCAAACCGGCTGCCCCTGGCCACCCTCGGCGTGCTGCAGTACTCCACGCCCACTGTGATCTTCATCCTGGGCATCACGGTCTTCGGGGATGCCGTCAACACGGGTGAGTGGATTGGCTTCACCCTCATCTGGGTCGCCCTGGCGGTCTTCTCCACCGACGCGATCCGGCGATCCCGCCATCCGAGTCGGGTGGATGCGCTCGAGGTCGCCGAGCCGACCTAGCCGGCCCGGGGCTAGATACCGGCGCGCTTGGCCTTGTGGAGGATTTCGACACGACCGCTCGCGCCGAGCAGATGTCCGAGAGCGGTGATGTCGGCCTTGATGGTGGCGACGCTGTAGCCGAGCTCATCGGCGATCTCGCGATTGCTCTTGTCGTCGCGCATGAGCACGAGCACTTCACGCTGGCGGGCGGTGATCTCCAGGGGCACGACTTCGGCGAGATTGGAGTTTGCCGTGCCACGCAGTGCGGAGGAGGCGAGCACCCACATAACCGTCGCACTGAGGAGCCCATCGAGCATGGCGCGCAGATGCCAGGAGTGCTCGACCGGGTCGGAGAAGCCGAGGACAACGAAGCCGACAGGTGCACCGCGATGACGCAGGGGCAGGAAGGCCATCTCTCCCGTGGTCGGGAAGCTTCGGAAGAACGGTGCCGCCAGTGGGTAGGTTTCGGCTACCTGCTCCCGGGTCAGCCACTTCTCCGTGCCTATCCGGAAGGTCTCCACACCCGGTAGGTGCATGTCTGCGGTCACGCGGGCGTAGACGGCGTTCTCGCGTCGGCCCATGCCGTAGGAGGCCACGAGATCGAGAGTGTGGCCATCGGGGCGCGCGGCGTAGACGAGGGCAAGGTCGGCACCGAAGGGGGCGAAGAGACCTCGGCAGATGGCGAATCCCACCGCATCGCCATCGGGAAGGTCGCTCAGCATCCACAGGTAGGAGATGAGCGGCGTGCCATCGAGCGCGAAGTCCTCGGGACGGGCGATGTCTCCCAGACGTGCTTCTTCCGCACCCGCGCTGATCACTCGGACCCGGCGCGGTGGCTCTGCCGCAGCTGCAGGGCTGCGTCGGCCCATCTGCCTCCCCTCCCTTCGCGTGCGGGCTATAGCCGGGATATAGACCGCGTGAATACATATGAGCACAAGGCCGAGGCGATAAATCTATGACGTCTGCCAGTCGCGGGGGTGGCGGAATGGGATTCGGCTTGCCGTTTCGCACCGTCGGGGGGATGCGGTCGCGGGACGGCAAGCCGAACGCACCAACTTCATGTGAAACGGGCACATGGAGCGATTCGGACACATCTCACGTGTCTTTCCCGCAGCCTCCCTAGGCTGATGCCATGACGGCCCCTTCGAGAGCACCCGACCCCTACGCGACTGCCGAACGCCGGGCCCTGCGCACCCTGGTCAGCGATTTCACGGCACGGGAGATCGCCCCGCACCTGCCCTCTTGGGAGCAGGCGGGCGAGTTGCCGCGGGACCTGCATCGCAAGGCCGCGGCGGCGGGCATCCTCGGCATCGGCTTCCCCGAGGCTGTCGGGGGGTCAGGGGGCGACCTCATCGACGTGGTCGTGATG
>JBEGMG010000187.1:0-2519 GCA_041183165.1 Actinomycetota bacterium
GGGTCTCCGGGGGGATGGGTCGTCCGCACTCTAGGGCAGATGGCGGTCGCGGGCATCGCGGTCGCGGCGTGTCGTCCACGAGGGTTCCCGCCACGTCGCCCCCGATTCGACCGGGACGGCACGCCCGAGGTTGGGGAGGCGTCGAGTCCGGTCGCCGCGAGTCGCCGTGCGTGGGAGGCGTGCCATCGCGCCCTCGTGCGCCGTACCCGGTCGCGCGGGCCGCGGCCGCCCGCTATAATGAGGTGCTCGCTCGCACCCCGCCGTACGTCCGCCCCGAGGGATCCCGTGAGTCACGTCTCCGCACTCCGCCTGCGCGATGCCGGTGTCGAGGCCGCCCGTCAGAAGCTCATGTCCGGCGAGAGCCTGTCCCAGGAGGACGGCGTCCGCCTGTTCGACGCGCCCGTCATGGAACTGGGCCGTCTGGCCGACGCCGTCGCCCGCGACCGCCACGGTGACCGCGTGTACTTCACGGTCAATCGCCAGCTCAACCCCACCAACGTCTGCGTGCTGGCGTGCAAGTTCTGCGACTACGCGAAGAAGCCCGACGCCCCCGGCTCGTACACGATGTCGAAGGAGCAGATCCTCTCGCACGTGCACCCCGAGATCACCGAGATCCACATCGTCGGTGGGCTGCACAACAAGTGGCGCTTCGACGACTACCTGCAGATCATCCGCTGGGTGAAGGAGGCCAAGCCCGACCTGTCGGTGAAGGCCTACACCGCGGTCGAGATCGACTTCTTCTGCCGCCTCACCAAGAAGCCGGCCGAGTGGGTGCTCGGCGAGCTCAAGGCGGCCGGGCTCGACGCCCTGCCCGGCGGTGGCGCCGAGGTGTTCAGCGAGCGCGTGCGTCGCGAACTGTTCCACCAGAAGATCGGCGGCAAGCGCTGGCTCGAGATCCACGAGATCGCGCACCAGCTCGGGATCCCCAGCAACAGCACGCTGCTGTACGGGCACATCGAGACGCGCGCTGAGCGCATCCAGCACATGATCGAGCTGCGCGACCTCGAGCGTCGTGCGCCCGGGTTCTTCGCGTTCATCCCGCTCGCGTTCCAGCCCGGCACCACCGGGCTCGTGCGGCGGCAGGCGTCGGCGATCGAGGACCTCAAGACCATCGCGCTGTCGCGGCTCGTGTTCGACAACGTCCCGCACGTGAAGGGCTACTGGATCATGCTCGGGCAGGACACCGCGGCCGCCTCGCTCAGTTTCGGGGCCAGCGACCTCGACGGCACCATCGGACAGGAGCGCATCGCGCACGCCGCGCTCGCCAAGAGCCCGGTCGGCATGGCCGAGCAGGGCATGGTCAACATGATCCGCGAAGCCGGCAAGGTGCCCGTGCAGCGAGACGCGCTCTATCGTGTCGTGCGCGAGTACCCGCGCGAGACCGAGGGCCCCGCGCCGCGGGCCGCGGTCGCACAAGGCGCCTGAGCATGGACCACACGCCGGGCTTCCTCGCGCTCGTGCAGGATTCGCGCACGCGCGTGCGCGAGGTCACGGTGGATGCCTTCCTCGACCGCCTCGAGGCCGGCGAACGCGTGGTGCTGCTCGACGTCCGCGAGGACCACGAGTGGGAGGCGGGGCACCTGCCCGGGGCGCAGCACATGGGGCGCGGCATCCTCGAGCGCGACATCGAGCGCGAGCTCCCCGAGAAGGACACGCCGATCGTGCTGTACTGCGGCGGCGGCTATCGCAGCATCCTGTCGGCCGACAGCCTGCAGCGCATGGGTTACACGCGCGTCGAGTCGCTCGTCGGCGGCTGGTCGGGTTGGGTCGAACAGGGGCTCCCGGTCGAGGGCTCCGCCTCGAACGCCTGACGCCTCACCGCACCCCGCGCCCCGCATCCCGCTCCCGTCCGGTGAGGTCACCGTGTCCGATCACGAACCGCCGTACCCGCACCCCGCCGCGCTCGCCGATCCGCAGCGCGTGCTCGAGGAGGTGTTCGGCTACCGCGAGTTCCGTCCCGGGCAGCGTCGCATCATCGACGCCGTCCTGAGCGGGCGCGACTGCATCGCGGTCATGCCCACCGGAGGGGGCAAGTCGCTCACGTTCCAGATCCCGGCGCGCATGATGCCCGGGACCGTGCTGGTCATCTCGCCGCTCATCGCGCTCATGAAGGATCAGGTGGACGCGTTGCTGCGCTGGGGCTTCAAGGCGGCGATGGTCAACTCCACGCTGTCGTACGAGCAGCGGCGCGAGGTGCTCACCACCCTGCGGCGCGGGCAGCTCGAGCTGCTCTACGTGGCCCCCGAGGCGCTCGAGGGGTCGCTGCGCGACTTCATCGCCGGTTGCCCCGTGAGTCTGGTGGTGGTGGACGAGGCGCATTGCATCAGTCAGTGGGGGCACGAGTTCCGTCCCGCGTACCGCAAGCTGAGCGGACTCAAGGCGCAACTCGGGGACGTGCCCGTGCTCGCGCTCACGGCCACCGCCACGCGTCGTGTCGCGGGCGACATCATCCGGCAGCTCGGCATGCGCAAGCCCGACGGGTTCAAGGGCTCGTTCCTGCGCCCCAACCTGCGCATCAC
>JBEGMG010000188.1:0-6617 GCA_041183165.1 Actinomycetota bacterium
TCCACGGTCACGCGGGTACCGACGGAGTCGAGTGGCTCGGAGACGACCGTGGCGGCGTACGACGCCGACGAGAGCAGGGCCGCGGTCGCGATAGCCGAGAGTGCGACACCGGCGTACCACCGGCGGAGCAGCGCCCCGACCGCCACGATTCCGCTGACTAAGGCGAGGCCGAGCTCGGCTCGGATCACCGTGGTGGGATCGACTCCCCGGGCGAGAAGCAGGCTCCCCGCGAAAGTGAGAGCCCAGGCCACCACGGCACCGGGCAGGAGCCCTGTCATCCGATCCGCACCCGCGGGCGGAGCTGGGCCATGAGCGCATCACCGATTCCGCTCACCTCGCCGAGCACCTCGACATCGGTGAAGGGTCCGTTGTCCTGGCGCCACTGCACGATGCGCTCGGCGAGCACGGGGCCGATTCCCGGCAGTGCTTCCAGCTCGGCGGCCGTTGCCGCGTTGAGATCCACGAGACCGTCAGCTGTCGATGATTCAGCGCCCGGTGCGGCAGTGGCGGTGCCCGCAGGAGCGTCACGCGAGTCCCTCACTCCTACCGCGACCTGCTCACCGTCGACGAGGATGCGTGCGAGGTTGAGGTCTCCGATGGTGGCACCCGCCCGCACTCCCCCGGCCGCCTCGATCGCGTCGATGACACGCGAGCCCGCCGGGAGCGTGACGACACCCGGATCCACCACGCGTCCGCGGACGTGCACGATGACCTCACCGAGCGATTGCGCTTCGGGGAGCGCTCCCGCAGATGCGACGGGATCGGGAATCGTCACCACGGGGCGTGCGCGGCTCTGCCACCACCAGTAGCCCACCACCAGCAGGAGTGCGCCGAGGAGCATGGCAAGCGCACGCAGGGTACGCGGGCTCCAGATCACCCGGCGACGCTAGGAAGCATGCTCCCCGCACGCGGCGTACGCCGGTATCCCGTGGACGAAGAGGGATCGGCTCCCCTGTGGACGCTAGTCGAGGATCGGTGAGACCACGACGGCGACGATGCCGGGGCCCGTGTGCGCGCCTACGACTGCACCGAGGGGACAGGTGACGATCCGCGTGTGCGGAAGCGCCTCCTCCAGGGTGACGGCGAGGGCGCGGGCGCGCTCAGCCGCGTCGAGGTGCTGGACGGCGATCTCGACGGAGCGACCCAGGGTGGCCGCCAGGGCAAGCTCGGTCAGGCGCGCGAGAGCCTTCGACGTCGTACGCACGCGCTCCAGTGGCATGACCTCGCCGTCCAGGATCTGCAGGATCGGCTTGACCTGGAGGGCCTGCCCGACAGCGGCGCGCGCCGCGCCGATGCGCCCACCGCGGCGAAGGTACTCGAGCGTGTCGACGTAGAAGAGTGAGGTCGATGCGCGGGCACGGCGTTCGATGATGCGCGCGACCTCTTCCGCTGATCCTCCCTCGCCGGCGCGCCGGGCTCCGGCGAGGACGGCGAACCCGAGACCCATACCGACGGTGCGACTGTCGACGACGTGGACCGGGATGTCGATCTCCTTAGCGGCCATCTCGGCCGACTCGTAGGTCGCAGACATGCGCGAGGAGAGGGTGGCGCACACGACCGCCTCAGCGCCGTGCTGCGCCGCACTGGCGAAAGCCTGCCGGAAGCGCTCCGGCGAGGGCCTGCTCGTGGTCACGGGCTGCCAGGCGCGCAGAGCCTCAGCCACGCGCGCGGGGCTCGCCTCGTCTTCGGTCTCGTCGTAGGGGCGCCCGCCGATGACCACCTGCACGGGCACGATGTCGATCGAACTGCCCTGGAGGAGATCTGCCGGGAGGTAGGCCGTGGAGTCGGTGACGACCGCGACCGTGGGCATCTGCCCAGGCTAGTCGTGGACCGACCCGCGCATTGCCCGGGTGGCGGATGCAGGCACGACGTCGTCGACCCGGATCTGCTCGGCACCCACCCAGGACGCCGCCTCGCGCAGCGCCTTCGCGGTGCCCTCGATGGCGCCTCGGATCGGAGTCCCTGATCCGGTCGTCTCCAAGGTCACGCGCTTGGCGACGAGCGTGCCCTTCTCGCGAGCGGGGTCGACGCGACCGACCAGGCGTCCACCGTGGAGGACCGGCATTGCGAAGTAGCCGTGGACACGCTTGGCGGCAGGCGTGTAGGCCTCGAGGCGATGCTCCATGTCGAAGAGCCGCTCCATGCGGTCGCGGTTCCAAATGAGTGAGTCAAAGGGCGACAGCAGTGTCGTCCGCGATCGCTCCCGTGACGACGTGCGCAGCCACTCGAGGGCCTCCGCCGATGCCCAGGCGCGCTGGTCCCAGCCGCGCACGGTCACCTCGACCAGGTCCGTCTCGCCCACGTGAGAAGTCACCTGACCCAGCGTGAGCCGATGGATGTCGGCGATGTCCCCGATCGTGCCCACACCCACGGAGTGGCCGCCGAGCTCGACGAGTCGGCGCAGGCACTCCGCATCGGATGGGCCGTGGATGCCGTCATCGTCGACCCACCCTCGTTGCTCGCGCAGATCGACGGGGACGACGCGCTCAGGCAGGTCGTAGACCCGCTTCCACGCCCTGCGCTGGGAGACGATGACATCCCCCACGAGCAGGTGCCATTCGAGGGAGTTCTTGGTCTCCGACCAGGACCACCATTCGCCACCCAGGCGCCCGCCGCCGAGCTCGGTGACCGTCATCGGGCCGTCAGTAGCCAGGCGCTTGAGGACTCGACGCAATTCCTTGGTGCTGGGCGCGTCGTTCCAGGTGCACCCCCTGCGCGCGTAGTGGCGGCGGCGGAAGGCAAACCACGGCCACTCCGACCTCGGCAGGATGCACGCGGCGTGCGACCAGTACTCGAATGCCGTCTCACCACTCCAGTACGCCGACTCGACCGCCGTGCGTCCGATCGCCGCCAGGCGGGCGTAGGCGACGAGCTCATGCGATCGCGCGAGGACCGAGATCGTGTCGAGCTGCACGGCACCCAGATGTTCGAGCATGTCGATGACCGACTGCTCGCGCTTCGCCTCGGGCTTCGGCACCTTCGGCGTGCCGAGGAGCCCCTGCGCCCAGAGCGCCGCCCGACGTGCCTCGTCGGCAGAGATCTCGATCACGGAAGGAGCGTCTCGAGCGGCACGAGATCCTCGGGCAGCAGGTCGGCGGTCCAGACGTCGACGCGCGTGCCGCGCTGGACTACGCCGAGGCGGCGCACGTCGGCGTGCACGCGGAAGCCGACCTTCTCCACCATGCGACGGGAGGCGTCGTTGCCCACCAGCGCCTCCCAGGTGACCACCTGGCAGCCACCCGCGCGGAAGGCCCAGTCGCAGGCGAGCCAGAGGGCCAGCGTGCCTACGCCGCGACCGCGCGCCCAAGGGGCGACGAAGTAGCCGACATTGGCCAGGCCGGCACCATCGAGGGTGAGCCCGAAATTTCCGGCAAACCTTCGGTCGACTTCGATAGCCCATCTCGGCCACTCGCTGTCGATGTCCGCACCGATCGTGCGGTCGAGGTAGGCGTCCGCGTGATCGGGCTCGTAGGGATGCGGCACGGTCGTCCACGTCCAGGTCTGCTCGTCACGGCAGGCCTCGATGATGTCATCGCGGTCCGCGCGGGTGTGCGGGCGCAGGGTGACCGGCCCCGCGGTGAGAGTCGGCGGGGTCTGCATGGCTACTCGGGGACGATATTGACGAGCTTGGGTGCGCGCACGATGACGGTCTTGATGCCCTTGCCATCGAGCGCCTTGGTGACGACATCCGACGCCAGCGCGAGCTCGCGCAGCTCGTCCTCGGAGATGTCAGGCGACACCTCGAGACGATCGCGCACCTTGCCCGCGATCTGCACCACGCAGGTGACCGAGTCCTGCACGAGCAGGGCCGGATCGACCTCGGGCCAGCCGGCCAGCGCCACCGACGGGGCGTGGCCGAGCAGGCGCCACATGTCCTCCGCGGTGTACGGCGCGGCGAGGGAGAGCAGGATCGCGACAGCCTCGGCGGCCTCGCGGACGGCCGGATCGGCTGGCCCGCAACCGGAGTCGATGGCCTTGCGGGTGGCGTTGACGAGCTCCATGGTCTTGGCGACCGCGACGTTGAAGCGGAAGGTCTCCACCGCCAGAGCCGCATCGTGAAGCGTGCGGTGCGTAACCTTGCGCAGCTCCACGTCACCCGTTGCCGGATCGGCGCCGGGAGCGCTCGTAACGTCCTGGGCGATGCGCCAGGCGCGGGCCAGGAACTTCTTCGATCCGGCCGGGGACACGTCAGCCCAGTCGATGTCATCCTCGGGTGGTCCGGCGAAGACCATCGTGAGACGGATCGCATCGACGCCGTGGACGTTGAGCTCATCCGACAGCTTCACCAGGTTGCCGCGCGACTTGCTCATGGCCGAACCATCCATGACGACCATGCCCTGGTTGAGAAGGCGGGTGAAGGGCTCGGTGAAGTCGACCATTCCCATGTCGTACATCACCTTGGTGAAGAAGCGGCTGTAGAGCAGGTGCAGGATCGCGTGGGTGACGCCGCCGACGTACTGGTCGACCGGCATCCACTTCTTCGCCGCATCGATGTCGAAGGGTCCGTCGGCCTTGTGCGGGTCGAGGTAGCGCATGTAGTACCAGGACGAGTCGACGAAGGTGTCCATCGTGTCCGGGTCGCGCTGCGCATCGGCCCGTCCGCAGCGCGGACAGGCGACGGTGGCCCACTCGGTCGCGGCGCCCAGCGGGGATGAGCCCTTGGGCTTGAGATCGAGGCCCTGCGCGGGCGGCAGCGTGACGGGCAGCTGGTCCATCGGCACCGGCACCTCGCCGCAGTCGACGCAGTGCACGATCGGGATCGGCGTACCCCAGTAGCGCTGGCGGGAAATGAGCCAGTCGCGCAGGCGGTAGTTGATCGACGCCTGGCCCGTGCCGCGCTCGCCGAGGATCTCAATGATCCTCGCGATCGCGTCCGCCTTGTTCAAGCCGTCGAGAGGGCCGGAGTTCACGTGAGAGCCGTCGTCGCCAGTTGCGATACCGGTCTCGCTCGGGTCCTCCCCCGCGTCGACGACGACGCGGACGGGCAGGTCGAAGGTGCGAGCGAAGTCGAGGTCGCGCTGGTCGTGCGCGGGCACGGCCATGATCGCGCCGGTGCCGTAGTCGGCGAGCACGTAGTCCGACGCCCACACCGGGATGCGCTCACCGTTGACCGGGTTGATCGCGTAGCGCTGCAGGAAGACACCCGTCTTGTCGCGGTCGGTGGCCAGGCGGTCCATCTCAGAGGTCTGCTTGACCTTCTCCAGGTACGCCGCGAACTCCGCCTCGGCCTGGGTGCCCGCCGCGAGCTCCGCCGCGAGGTCGGAGTCGGCGGCCACGACGAAGAAGGTGGCGCCGTAAAGGGTGTCCGGGCGCGTGGTGAAGACGGTGACGGGCTCCTCGCGGCCCTCGATGACGAAGTCGACCTCGGCGCCCGTGGATCGGCCGATCCAGTTGCGCTGCATGAGCAGCACCTTCTCCGGCCACCTACCCTCGAGCTGCGCCATGTCGTCGAGCAGGCGGTCGGCGTAGTCGGTGATCTTGAGGTACCACTGCGTCAACTTCTTCTTGGTGACCGGTGTGTCACAACGCTCGCACAGCCCCTGCACCACCTGCTCGTTCGCGAGCACCGTCTGGCAGTTGGGGCACCAGTTGACGTTGGACGCCTTGCGATAGGCCAGGCCGCGCTCGTACATCTGCAGGAAGAACCACTGGTTCCAGTGGTAGTACTCCGGATCGCACGTGTTGAGCACGCGATCCCAGTCAAAGGAGCACGCGTAGCGACGCATGGACGCCTTCTGCTGCGCGATGTTCTCGTAGGTCCACAGGCCCGGGTCCTCGCCACGACGGATAGCGGCGTTCTCCGCGGGCAGGCCGAAGGCGTCCCAGCCGATGGGGTGCATGACGTTGAAGCCGCGCTGCACCCAGTATCGGGCGACGACATCACCGAGCGCATACGCCTCCGCGTGACCCATGTGGAGGTCGCCCGAGGGGTAGGGGAACATGTCGAGGACGTACTTGGTTGGCCGCGGATCGCCCTCGATGCCCGAGCGGAAGGGCTGCAGGTCGTCCCAGACCGGCAGCCACCGGTCCTGGATCACCTCGACGTCGTACGTCTCTCGCGTGTCGTCCATATCGGGGGCGAGCCTACCGACCGCGATCTCGCTAGCCTGAGGCCACGGGCACCTGCCCGACTCGAGAGGGGGTCGCCATGGCCGAGACGGCAAACGAGCGCAAGGTGCTTGGGATCGTGTGGGTCCTCGCCGCGATCGTCGGCATCGGCCTTGCCTTCGTCGTCCAGCCCATCGGCGAGTGGGGGCTCTTCGCGACCGTGCTCGCGATCCTCCTCGTGATTCTGGGCGCGACCGGGCTATGGGTCGCCGTGACCGGCAAGGGGCGCCTGCTCGGGCGCGGTTCGAGCCTGACGAGGAGTCGGATCTGGTCGATCATCGGCTTGATCGGCGCGACGCTGGTGATCCTCTCCTATCTCATTAGTGACTGGGCCAGCTGGACGGCCCTCGACATCATCGGCATCGCCCTGTGGGCCGCAATCGGCTCGATGTTCCTCGCGGGGATCATCGCCACGCGAGAGACCGCCTGACGCACGCGCGTCAGGCGAGCGCCAGCGTCGGTATGGCGAGGACGAAGCCTGCCTGGGCCAGCTGGTAGGTCACCATCAC
>JBEGMG010000189.1:0-15972 GCA_041183165.1 Actinomycetota bacterium
TCGATGACGTGTGCGTAGTCGAACCCGACCTGATCGACGCTGAGGCGGCGCGCAGGGGCACGGACCTCTACGTCGCGTTCACGCGCCCCACGCGTTCGCTCACCATCGCCTACACGGGTGAGTTCCCGCGGTGCATTCCCGTCAGGAATTGAGCGCGTTCACGACGCACTGGCCCGTGCTCGCGATGGCGGAGAAGCCGTCTTCCTCCGGGAGGAACGTCGTGACGACGCCATCCTCGATCACCATGGCGTAGCGCTTCGAGCGCTTGCCCATGCCGCCGCGCGAAGCGTCCACGGTCATGCCGACAGCCTCGGTGAACTCTGCGTTTCCGTCTGAAACGAGCGCGATCTCTGGCCCGACTCCCTGTGACGCGCCCCAGGCCGCCATCACGAAGGGATCATTGACGGAGAGACACACGATGCGGTCGACACCGGCTGCTGCAAGGTCATCGGCCGTGTCGACGTACGACGGCAGATGAGTCTGAGAGCAGGTGGGTGTAAACGCACCCGGCACGGCGAAGAGCACGACCCGGCCCGAACCGAGCAGGTCCGCGCTTGCGACGGGATCGGCTCCCGCCTCGGTAACGACTCGGAGAGTCACGTCGGGAATGCGGTCGCCCACCTTGATGCTCATCGCTGCCGTCCTCTGCAGGTCTAGTGGCCCATGCCACCCGCGGGGGCCTTCCCGCGGAGCAGCACGATAGCCACGATGACGCCGATGAGCGACAGGGTGATGATTGGCCACATCGCCAGTCCGACCGCGGTATCGAAGACCTCAGTGATCACCTGGCCTCCGTCGCCGGGAATGAGCGAGGCGACGTCCTCCAGCTTGCGGCCGCCGGTGAGGACGTCGAGCACTTTGGCCAGGGTCTCGGCCGGCGGGTTGGTGAGGATCGACTCGAGCTGGCTACGGGCGCTGCTCTGGAAGACCGCGGTGCCGACTGCCACACCGAGTGACCCGCCGATCATCGACGCTGCCTTGAAGACGCCGGAGACCACTCCCTCTCCGGCGTCGCCGGGATTCTCTACCGCTGTGGCGGCACACGGTGTGATCTGCAGGCCAATGCCGATCCCGATGAGGATGAAGGGGGCGATGAGCTGCGAGTAGTCGCCGGTGAGGTTCAGCAGAAGGATGGCTGCGGCAGCGAGGCAGGCCATGCCGACGGCTGTCGGTAATGCGGGCCCGAAGCGGCGGCCGAGCCAGTTGCCGAGCGGGTTCACGATGAGGATGGGGATCGTGGCGGGCAGAAGCAGGAGCCCCGCCTTGAGCGGGTCGAAGCCCTCGACCACCTGCAGGTAGAGCGCCATGAAGAAGATCACTCCGCCGAAGACGAAGTTCGCAATGAGGTTGGCCAGGACAGCCCCGTCGAAGCGGCGCATGCGGAAGACGGACAGCTTGATGACGGGACTCGCCACGCGGCGCTCGATGAGCACGAAGAGCACGAGAAGCAGGATCGAGCCGAGGATCATCCCGGCGAAGGCCGCGGTGGGCAGGGTGTCGAACTGCACGAGTGCCCACGAGAGCAGGAAGAGGCTGCCGACGAGAGTGATCACGCCGGGGACGTCGATGCGTCTCGCGGTATTCATGTCACGTGTCTCCGGGGTCGCCCACCACGTGAGGAGCAGGGCCACGATGCCGATGGGCAGGTTGATCCAGAAGATCCATCGCCAGTTGAGACCCTCGACAATGACCCCACCAATGAGTGGGCCGAGGGCTTGAGCACCCCAGCAGACCGCGATCCACGCGGCAATGGCGGTGTCGCGCTGCTTGCCGGTGAAGATCACGGCGATCATCGCGAGCGCCGTCGGCAGCACGGCAGCAGCTCCGATCCCATCGAGCACCCGCCCGATGATGAGCACGAATGGTGACGGTGCGATAGCAGCGACGACCGAGCCCGACAGGATGAGGATCGTGCCAATCGCGAAGAGGAGGCGACGACCGTAGATGTCGCCGACTCGGCCGCCAACGATGATGAGTGCGCCGGCGAGGAAATAGCCGTTGACGGCCCACTGCAGGGTGTCCATCGTGCCGCCGAGGTCGCGGCCGATGGTCGGAAGTGCGATGGAAATGTCGCTTGCGGTCACCCACACCAGTGCCGTGACGAGGCAGAGCCCGAGGAGGGACCACCAGCGTCGCTCGGTGCCGACGGCCGACTGAGGGGCTGCTTGTGGCGACGACGAGACCATGCATGAACTTTAGGGCCCCTGTGCTCAGCCAGCGTGGACCCGGCGCTACGACGTACGCTCGTGCCGTGGCCCGCGCTTTCGTGATCATCCTTGCCGTCGTCACGCTCGGGGTGGTCGGCGCTCTCGTGTGGGGTGCCTGGAGAAGTGATGACGGCACCGCGATCGACGATCTGCCCACTGTCTCGGAGGTCATCGCCGCGCAGGCACATCGTCACGGAGTCGAACTTCCCGAGCTCACCGAGGCTGACCGCGCGCGCCTCTCGGCGCCTCCGACAGCAGGTGCGTCCCTGTCTACCTACGATCAGGTGCTCGGCCAGTTGCTCACCGTGCGTGGCGCCGCTGGCGTGGATGAGGCTGTCGCGATTCTGCGCGAGGTGGCCCTGCAGAGTGAGTCCGTGGCGACGGAATGCGATCGGCTCTACGCCGACCTCACCGTCGATACGCCGGCCATCATGCCGGTAGCGCAAGCCTGCCCCGGGGGTTAACTGGCACCTTCTTGCCATGACTGGCACCATCACGCCATGAAGCGCATGAAAGTGGTCATCATCGGGGCTGGGTTCGCAGGCCTGGATGCGGCCAAGCTGCTGCGCAAGAACCAGCAGATCGACGTAGTCATCGTCGATCGCCACCCCTACCAACTCTTCAGTCCCCTCCTCTACCAGGTGGCAACGGGTGCACTACCGGAGGACGACATCGCCTACCCCGTGCGGGCAGCGATTCCCGGCGTGACCTTCATCCGGGGCGATGTGATCCGCATCGACCCTCAGGCGCACCGCATCCGTCTCTATGACGGCCAGGACATCAGCTACGACCAGCTCGTCATCGCGACCGGGAGCGTCGGGACAACCTTCGGCATCCCGGGCGTCGAGGAGCACGCCCTGCAGATGAAGTCGATCGCGGACGCTCGTCGCATCAAGACCCGCTTGCTCAACACCTACGAAGACGTGCAGGAGGGGCGCCTGCCGCGCGAGGCCCTGCGCGTCGTCGTCGTCGGTGGCGGTCCGACGGGTGTCGAGGTGAGCGGTGCAGTGGCCGAACTTCAGAGCAGCCTGGTGCGGGAGTACCCCGACATCGCCGACAAGGCGACGGTCACCCTCGTCGAAGCCGGTCCGCGCCTTCTTCCCTCCTTCTCCGAGGAGTCGAGCGCGCATGCCAAGGAGGAGTTGGAGGATCTCGGCGTCACCGTGAAGGTCGACACGGCGGTGGACCGGATGTACGAGCGGGATGTGCACCTGAAGTCCGGCGAGATCCTGCCCGCGGGGACCGTCGTCTGGGCGGCGGGGGTTGCCGCTCCTGAGCGCTGGTCGGAGCTGGGCACGACCGGGCCTTCTCGACGACTCGTCGTCGACGAATTCCTGCGGCTGCCGGGTGCGCCCGATGTCTGGGTGGTGGGCGACACCGCCGCCTTCAGTGCCGATGGAGGCGCGCCCCTGCCGATGGTTGCCCCGGTGGCCATGCAGATGGGCCGTCACGTGGCGCGCAACATCACGGCCCTTGCAACGGGCAAGCTCATGGAGCCTTTCCGCTACTTCGACAAGGGTCAGATGGCGACGATCGGTCGGCGCCGTGCTGTGGCCGAGACTCCCCAAGGGTTGCGTCTCCACGGCACGCCGGCCTGGCTCGCTTGGCTCGGCTTGCACGTGGCCTATCTCGCGGGAGGTCGCAATCGCGTGAGCGTGCTCGCTGACTGGGCGTGGAACTATCTTGCGTGGAGTATCGGCCCGCGACGCGCCATCATCGAATAGCTCTCCCGCGACGAGGTAGTGTCCGCACACGTGGGAATGCGTGACATATGGCGTCGAGTCGTTCCCTCTCGCAGTATCCCGCGCACGCGTTGGCGCAGTGAGGGCTCGCGCTGGCGGAGTGGGCCCACCACATTCGTCGTCCTCATCGTCGGACTCTGGCTCTTCGGCACGGGTGAGGCGATGCTCGTCGATGCCGCACTGGGCAATGCGCCCTGGACGGTATTCGCGCAGGGAGTGTCCGTCCGCACGGGCATATCGATCGGCCTGGCTACGTTCTTCACCAGTGTCGTGGTGCTCCTCATGTGGATTCCCCTGCGCGAACGGCCGGGTCTTGGGACCATCGCCAACGCCATCGTCATTGCCACGGCACTGCAGGTGATGATCATTGTGCTTCCCTCGCCGGAATCGCTCGGCTGGCGGCTGACGCAGGTCATCGGCGGCATCGCGCTGGTCGGCCTCGGCAGCGGGCTCTATCTCACCACCAACCTCGGGCCCGGTCCTCGGGATGGCTTGATGACCGGCATCCATGAGCGCACGGGAATCGCTGTCACTCCTGTGCGACTGTCGATCGAGATCGTCGTCTTGTCGATCGGCTGGCTGCTCGGAGGCACGGTCGGTGTCGGCACCGTGCTCTTCGCCTTGCTCATCGGTCCTTCGGTGGGCTACGGACTCAGACTCGTGGGCTGGCTTGCAGGGGCTCACGAAGAGCTACCTCCCGGGGACACGCATCCTGAGCTCGAAGCCTGACCACTAGCCTGCCTGCGTGGACGAGCTCACCATCGCGCAGCACCTTGCCGACCGGCTCCGCCAGCGCGGAGTGGATCGGGGTTTCGGCATCGTGGGGGATTACGCCCTGCGCCTCTTCGCTGATCTTGAGGAGGTGGGCTTTCCCATCCTCGTCACCGCCGACGAGCAGGGGGCTTCGTTCGCGGCCGACGCCTACGCCCGACTCAAGGGTCTTGGCGTCGTGGCGGTGACCTACGGCGTGGGCGGACTGAAGATCGCCAACGCTGTGGCGGGTGCCTGGGCCGAGCAGGTGCCCCTGCTCGTCGTGTCGGGTGCCCCGGGATTGCATGAGCGTGCCGGTGATGTCCTGCTCCATCACAAGATCCGCAACTTCGACTCCCAGCTGGTGGTCTTCGAGGAGCTCACCTGCGCCCAGGCGGTGATCGACAACCCCGCCATCGCCGCCGACGAAATCGATCGGGTGATCGCAGAGGTGCTGTCTCAGCAGCGCCCGGGCTACCTCGAGATCCCGAGAGACATGGTTGAGGTGCCCATCGCGCCCCCGCGGCACGACCATCTACGTGCTCATCTACCACCTGTCGATGACGACCGACTGCGCGCTGCTGTAGCGGATGCCATGGACTGCCTGAGGGATTCCCACACACCCGTCGTTCACGCCGGTGCAATGGTGTGGCGCCGTGGCCTCGGCCCCGCGCTCGTCGAGGCGGCTGAGCGCCTGCAGGTGCCCGTGGCGACGAGCTCGCTCGCGAAGGGCCTCTTCCCCGAACGGCATCCGCTCTCGCTGGGCGTCTACATGGGCGCTGTCTCGTCCCATGAGGTTGTCGAACGCGTCGAGGGGGCCAGCACTGTCCTTAGCTTTGGCGTGCTCAACACCGACTTGACCATGGGTGCCTTCACGGCGCACCTGGACCCCCACCGCCACATCGACGCGCAGGACACCGAGGTGACCATCGGTCTGCGCACGTACAAGGACGTCCCACTGTGGGCCTTCCTACCAGCTCTGGCGGAGGCCGCGAGTGGCCAGGGCGAAGAGGTGACTACGCCGATGCATCCCCGCCCCGGCTTCATCGCCGAGCCGGGCACGCCATTGAGCGTGGCGCGCGTCATCGCTGCAGTGGATGCACACCTGGATGATCGCCACGGTCTGCTCGTCGATCCCGGGGAGTGCCTCTTCGCTTCCGTGGATCTATCCGCTCCACACTGGTGCCTGGCCAGCGCGTACTACGCGACGATGGGATACGCCGTACCCGGTGCCCTGGGTGCCGGCATCGCCGCACCGGACCTGCGGCCGGTCGTGCTCGTGGGCGACGGAGCCTTTGCCATGACGGGTCTCGAAGCCGCAACCGCCGCCTTCCACGGTGTGAACCCGGTGATCCTGGTCCTCGACAACCACGGTTACGGGACGCAGCGGCCCATGAAGGATGGCGCCTTCAACGACATCCCAGCGCTGAAGGCGGAGCATCTGCCCACGGTGTTCGGCACCGGCAGGGGTTGGTTGGCCGAAACCGAGGACGAGCTCGATGCGGCACTCACGGAGGCGATGGCGTCGGATGAGCTGTGTATCCTCCGCGCGGTCGTCCCTCAGGGGGATCGCAGTCCGGCTTTGCTCAGGCTCACCGATGCGCTCGGCAAGCGCGTCTAGCGCGGCTGCTGCGTGATCTCGACGACCACGCCGAGAGCCTCACTGACTCCGCCGGCGTAGATGCCCTTCAGAGGGGGCACGTCCGCATAGTCACGACCCCGTGCGACCACGACGTGCGCAGGGCCGACCTCTCGGTCATTGGTGGGGTCGATGGAGTGCCAGTCCCCGTCCCAGTACTCCACCCAGGCGTGGCTCTCACCGGCGACCGTCTCCCCGACGCGCTCCTCCAGTGAGTGCAGGTAGCCGCTGACGTAGCGAGCCGGGATGCGCGCTGCGCGTAGCAATCCCAGGGTGGCGTGCGCGAAGTCCTGGCACACCCCGTGGCTCTCGGCCCACGCCTCGCGCGCGGTCGTGTAGACGGTGGTTACGCCCGGCGTGTAGGCGATGCGATCGCGGACTGCCCCGACGGCGATGGTCACTGCATCCCGAGGGGTGGGGGCTCGACGCACCTCATCGACGACGGAGGAGCGTGCGGGATCAAGGGATGCGTCATCGACGTACCCCGTGGCCGTGAGGTACTCGGCCCAGCGGTCCGCGACCTTATCCGAGGTCACCTTCTCCCACGTGGCGCGCCCTTCGACCCGCCGATGCGCTGGGGTGTCGACCGTGCTCACCGACACAACCTCGAGTCGATCATGAGGGTGATGCACGTCGAAGGACTCGACGTGAGCACCCCAGTAGTCGACGTAGGACTGCACGGCTGCGATCGGTGTCACGTGCAGTGCGTGCGAGAGCAGTGCTTGGCCGTCACGGTGCAATGGGGTCATGCGGACTTCATTGAAGCTCGCATCGACAAGCCCCGAGTATCGGTACCCGGTGCGGTGGGAGATATGCAGCCGGCGGCCACCACCCGGCTCGCGCACCACGCTCATCAATGACTCCACACGATCGTGCCGGACTGACGGAAGAAGGCCGCGTCAGCGATATCAGACGCGGTCATGGCGGCGACCCGGGCTTGCTCAGCGAGCCGATCCACGTCCTCGGGAGTCGGGCGGACAGCGAATTCCAATGCCGAGCGAAGCATGCCGACTTCGCGCAGCAATTCGGTGCCGCCGCCCGCACCCAGGGCCATGATCGAGCGCACGGCCTCCTCCGCCTCCACGGCGCTGCGACGCATGGAGCGAGGGAAATCCGGATCGAGGACGAGGAACTCGCGCACGCCGTCGCCGTCGACGGCTGCTCGGCGCAGGTATGCGGAGTGCGCTGCGGCTGAGCGCAGGGCCGCGACGGGCCCCGATTCGGGCCAGAGCGCGTCATGCTGCACGGCGAGAAGGCGCGCGGTCATGTCGATCCGCTCGAGAGAGCGACCCAGGACGAGGAAGTGGTAGGCCTCATCGCGCGGCATTGCCCACGCGATCACGCCGTGAACGACGAGCAAGCGTTCGACGATCCGGTGCAGTGCGACGCCGGGGCTGTCGACTCGCGCAAGGCCTAGGCCGCGTACGACGGAGAGGTGAGCGGCGTTCAGGGCCTCGAAGACCTCCACGGAGAGCACATCTCGCACGGCGAGGGCATTGGCGCGCGCGGCCGCGATGGCGCCCGCGACTGTCGAGGATCGCTCCGCTGCACCCAGCACCGTGCTGACGAGATCGATGCTGTCATCGGTGCCGGAGAGCGATAGTGCGTCGAGCAGCATGGCGCAGGCCGCAGCCTCATCGGCGGGTGCTTCCTCGACCATGAGCTGGTGGTGCTCTGCTGCCATGCGGGCGGTCGCATGCGCTCGCTCGAGATAGCGGCCGATCCAGAAGAACGACTCCGCGATGCGACTCAGCACGGCGGGCCCTGCTGCTGCTGGCGCTCCTGCTGCTGGAGTCGCTCGTCATGGGTGCGTGGTGCCTCGTGGCGGGCCGCCAGGTCAGGCTCGACCGAGGCACGGCGGCGAGGCCGGGGCTGGGGTCGCGACTCCGCTCCCGCAGAGTCGAGCACCCACGTGTCCTTGGAACCGCCGCCCTGACTGGAGTTGACGACGAGACTGCCCTCGGGGAGCGCGACGCGGGTGAGCCCTCCGGGCAGCACGTAGATCTCGTCTCCGTCGTTGACGGCGAAAGGTCGGAGGTCGACATGGCGCGGGTCCACACGGCCGCCGTCGACGACCGTCGGACACGTGGAGAAGGTGACGACGGGCTGCGCGATCCAGCCGCGGGGGTGCGCCTCCACGGCTGCCCGCGTCTGCGCGATCTGCGCCTCGGATGCACTCGGCCCCATGAGCAGTCCATAGCCGCCTGAGGCGTCGCTCGGCTTGATCACCATGCGGTCGATGTGAGCGAAGACATGGGCACGCTGCTCGTCGTCGGCGAGGTCGAAGGTGTCGACGTTGGGCAGGATCGGCTCTGCGCCGAGGTAGTAGCGGATGAGGGCCGGGACGTAGGGGTAGATCGCCTTGTCGTCCGCAACCCCATTGCCGACGGCGTTGGCGATCGTCACGTTGCCCGCTCGAGCGGCATTGAGGACGCCGGGTACGCCGAGAATGCTGTCCGGGCGCAGTTGCAGCGGATCGAGGTAGTCGTCGTCGATTCGTCGGTAGATCACGTCCACCTGTCGTGGCCCCAGGGTGGTGCGCATCCACACTCGGTCATCGCGGCAGTAGAGGTCGCGGCCTTCGACGAGCTCGACTCCCATGTTGCGCGCGAGGAAGGCGTGTTCGTAATGCGCGGAGTTGTGGACGCCGGGGGTCAGCACCACGATCACTGGGCTGCTGACCGGTGCCGCCTGGCGCAGAGCCTTCTCCAGTCGCTCCGGGTACTCGGCGACGGGCCTGACGACATGACCGGCGAAGACCTCCGGAAGCACGTGGGCGAGCGTGCGTCGATTCTGGAGGACGTAGGACACCCCGGAAGGGTTGCGGAGGTTGTCCTCGAGCACTCGAAAGCGCCCATCCTCATCGCGGATGAGGTCGATACCGGAGATGTGGATCCGCACGCCGTTGGGCGGCTGCATCCCCCATGCCTGGCGGTGAAAGTGGGTGGACGTCGTCACGAGGTGCCGCGGCACGATCCCGTCGGCGAGCACTTCCCCCGGTCCGTAGACATCCGAGAGGAACATTTCGAGTGCCTCGATGCGCTGCACGACGCCCGCTTCGATGACGGACCACTCCTGCGGGGTGAGGATGCGAGGGATGAGGTCCATTGGCAGCGGGCGCTCCCGCTCCCCGAGTGTGAAGGTGATGCCGTTGCGGTCGAGGTAGGCATCTCGGAGTCGAGCCCGATCGTTCAACTCCTCTGGGCTCAGTCGGGCGAGGACGCGATGCAACTCTTCCTGGGGGCCTCGCGGTGCACCCTCGGCGTACATCTCGTCGTACGCCGGCACCCCCGTCACGGTCCTCACGGGAGCAGTCCTAGCAGCCCCGTGTTTCGGGCGTATGTCATCCGACAGAGACCACGGCGACGCCTGGGTCCACCAGGCTGCCGAGGTAGAGCTTGCCGGCATGTTCGCGCACGCCCGTGACGTAGTGAAAGCGCTCCCCTGATGCCTGGAGGTTGTGCACGACGTCGCCCTCACCGTCGATGCCCACCACCCAGGTAATCCGGGTGACATCGGGCTGCAGGCGGTCGGGCAGTGCCCACACGGCCGCGCGAAGGAAGCCGGGACGCGGCAGCAGCAGATCGAGGAGGCGATTGCGTGCGGAGGGCATGGCGATCCAGAACACGCCGCCGGTGCCTGTGGACATGTTGTCGGGCATGCCCGGCAGGTTGTCGATGATGACCGAGCGACGACCGGCATCGGGTCCGGTGAGGTCGAGCCTGGTGATGCGGTAGCCGCCTGTCTCGGCGACGAGGACAAACGACTCGTCATCCGCCAGGGCAACGCCATTGGCGAAATCGAGATCGTCGAGTAGCACCGTGATGGCTCCATCGGGCGCGCGGCGTATCAGCCGGCCAGTGCTCGTGTGGGAGAGGATGTCTCCCTTGAAATCATCGAGACCGAAGTGCTGGGACGAGTCAGAGAAGTAGATCGTGCCGTCCTTGGCCACCGCGCAGTTGTTTGTGAAGCGCATGGGCCGTCCGTCGATCGCGGTGACGAGCTCGGTGATCTCGCCGGTCAAGGGGTCGACTCGTAGCAGGCCACGGTGCGCATCGCACACGACCAGCCAGCCCTCGGGGTGGATCTCGATGCCGAGGGGGCGGCCACCCGTCTGGGCGAGGCGCTCGACACTGCGACCGTCGGGGGAGATGCGCAGCAGGTACCCCTCGCGAGTGCCGGTGTAGATCGCACCGGATGAATCGACGGCGACATCCTCGGCGCCGGACCCCGGCAGGGGGATCACATCGAGATGAGCGAGCGTGTCATTGGGCGCGAAGGGCCCGCGGAGGCCGACGTCCTGGGGTGGGCGCCAGCGGCGGGGGATGAGCCGGGTCTTGGCCATGCCCCCATCCTGCACGCGCCGGGCAGGCTACGCGGCGAGATCGAGACGAGGCAGGTGGCGAATCGGCGCGCGCGTGCCGCCAGACCGGTCAGTCAGACCCAGCAACTCGTAGGGGCGCAGGCCCACTCGGGCGAACCATGTGCCGGTGAGCGGGATCGAGGTGGCAGCGGGGGTGGTGCTGATCACGGTGTCCTCCTTGTGGGAGCGGGTCGTGCGCGTGTCACCACCTGTATAGAGCGGTGACATGTCGTGCCGGTGTCTTCAAGGATCACCTCGGGCAACATCGCGCCGGCCACTGGCTCGCGAGGAGGTGAGCCTCGTCACAGGAGCCCATACCCGTGTGAGGGGAGCCGTGGGAGCATGTGGGCGTGATCCAGAGCGAGGGTTCCGTCTGGGACCTCATCCTCGTCGTGGCGGTCGTCTTCCTCGCCTCACTCCTCATGGGGTGGCTGTCGGCGCGGATCCTGGACGTCCGGCGTGGCCGCCTGCGCTCCCTGGCCGCCGGCGTGATCGGCTTCATCGGCGGCCTCCTCCTCCTCGCCGTCCAGGTGCAGGGAAATGTCGAGATCGACTTCGAGTCGGACTCGAGTGCCGCCTTCCTCCTCGTCTTGGCCTGGTTGGGCTACGCGCTCATCGTCGCCTTGGTCGCAAGCCTCGTCATCGATGCCATGCTCAGACCCCGCCGCGGGCGGCGGGGGTTCCCACGGCCCATCCGGGCGATCAAGGCGCGGATCGCCGTCACTCGCCGCCTGACCCACATCGCGCGCATCGCGCGAAGCAACGGACTCATCGGCCGCCGGCTCGCCTCACGGTCTGAATTGCTGTCGCCTGAGACCGCCCGGGCACTACGACTCACACTCGAGGAGTCGGGCGGCATGCTGGTGAAGTTCGGTCAGATCGCGTCCACGCGCGACGATCTCCTGCCCGCCGTCATCACGGACGAACTCGCCGAATTGCGCTCGTCGGTTCCCGGCCTGCCCTTCACGACCGTGCGTTCGGTGGTGGAGACCGAGCTTGGCGCCCCGCTCGATTCGATCTTCACGAGCTTCGACGAGGAGCCCCTTGCTGCTGCGTCCATAGGGGTGACCCATCGTGCGGTCCTTCGCGATGGGCGACGCGTCATCGTCAAAGTGCAGCGGCCCGGGGTGGAGGAGAGCGTCGCGATCGATGGTCGTGTCCTCATTGGAGGAGCACGCAACCTCGAGCGCCGTTCAGCTGCAGCGCGACGCGTCGGCGTTGTGGGGCTGGCGCGTGAACTGGTCTCGGGCATCACGGAGGAACTCGACTTCACCCGAGAGGCCTCCAACAACGCCGCCATGCGTCGGGCCAGGGTTGGCGATGAGGGTGTCGACATTCCCGAGATCTATGCCGACTTGACCACGCGACGCATGCTGGTCATGGACGAGGTGGTGGGCGCGTCGGTATCCGACCAGTCGGCTGTCGATGCCTGCGGCGTAAGCCGGGCCCAGCTCGCGAAGAATCTCCTCGACTCGTTCCTCTCGCAGATCCTCACCGATGGCGTCTACCACGCGGATCCGCATCCGGGGAATGTGCTCGTGGACCGGCACGGCACGCTCTGGTTCATTGACTTCGGCGCTGTCGGCTGGATCGATCCCGTGACGCTCGAAGGCCTGCAGCAGATGGCGCTCGGCTTCACCTTGCGCGACCCCTCGGTCCTGGCGCGCGCCGTGCGCCGTGTCGCCGGCCAGGCAGGCGAAAGCATTGACATCACGTCGCTGGAATTCGACCTCGGTGTGGTGCTCACCACACTGCAGGGCGGAGGGTTCGACCCCGCGGCAATCTCAGAGATCATCCGCGTCCTCGACCGCCATGGAGTCGGGGCGCCGCCGTCGCTCACGATCCTCGCCCGCGCGATCCTCACCCTCGATGGCACGTTGCGTGCGCTTGATCCCGATTTCCGCATGGGCCCGTCTGCCCAGGAGCGCATGGGCGAGATCGTCTCCCACCAGGATCTCGACCCGCGCGATCAACTCACCCGCGAGCTCGTTCGGGCCCTGCCCATCCTGCGATCCATGCCGCAGGTCACCGAGGATCTCGCGCTGCAGGCACGCAGCGGGAGGCTGACCCTGCGAATCGACCGCTTCTCGGGCTCCGACGGACACCGGGTCGAGCACTGGCTTAACCGGATCCTCTTCACCGTCATCGGCGTCGTAGGACTCGTGGGGTCAGCCCTCGTGCTGATCGCCGGTGGCCTCTCCGCCAACGACACGGTTGCCAATCCGATGCGGCTCATCGGCTTCGTCGGGCTCTTCCTGTCCGCGGCCATGATGATGCGCGTGGTCGCACAGATCCTCGCGCGGCGAGACGACGACGATCCGTTCTAAGCGTCGCCCACTCGCTTCTTTGGTTTCACATGGTCACCCGGTGACACTTTCCGACCAAAGAACTCGTGCGACTCGTTTCAGCGCGTGCCGACCGCGAGCAGGCGGTCGAGGTCGCCATGGACCTCAAGACCTGCGCTCGTCGCGATCGTGTCGAGCACGACGTACCCGGAGGGGTCCGTCAGCCGCACGCCGAGGGTGGCATCGAGGGTCTCCTCGACCCGCTCATGCATCCGTGTGCGGATAGGAGCGTGGAGCAGGCCACCGCGCACGCGCTCGGCACTGAGCTCGAGCAGCCCCGAGGGGCCCTCGATACCCCAGGTCACGTGGGTGTCGTCGATCTCGAGCGACCTCTCCTTCGACCCGTTGTACGTCGCCCACGAGTGCAGGCGACGCCCGAGGCGCAGGCCCACGATGAATCCGCGAAAGGAGGAGCGCATCCAGGGGATGATCGCCACCGAGGCGACGAGCGAGGCCTCCGGTGCCCCGTCGAGATGGTTGGAGTGCATCCAAACGTAGCCGGCGGGGAAGGCTCTACCCCAGTCCTTCTCGATGTAGCCGCGTCCGCCGGTGAGGTCCTGTCTCGTGCCCTCGACGTCGAGGGCTCCTCGCAGGTCGTGCCCGAAGGAGACCACGCCGTGGTAGCACTCCATGAGTGGCACCCACGCGTACGGCCCCATGATGCCGGGGCGACGCCACGTGACGGGCCACGGATCGAACTCAGACGTGAATGCCACCTCTCCGCGAAGTCCCGGGAGATCGAGTCGCACGCCCTCACTGCTGAAGTGATTGGGCCCCACTCGCACGTCGAAGTGCTGGCCGCTCGCGATGAAGGCATCCGCGTCGTAGCGGTGGTACCACGATCGCCCGGTGGCGCCGTCGAGCACCTGCACGAAGGCCTCATCGGTGACGATGTCTCCATCGCGCCCGCGGAAGACTCCGGGGATGATGGCCCAGCGCGCCTGCTGGTGAGGATCCACGAGCTTGACGTACCAGCCCTCGAAGAAGCCACGGCGTACGCCGTGGCCGTGGAAGGCCTCGGGTCGACGTATCCCGCGGACGAAGGCTCGGGGTCCTCGCATATCGCCACGCTACTGGCATACGCCGCGCCGCCTGGCCGCTACTGGCCTAGGCTGCGGCCCGGAGGTATGGGATGAGACTGCTCGTGCCCCGGGAGACGCGCCCGGGTGAGCGGCGGGTGGCCGTGGTGCCGTCCGTCGTGGGCAAGTTCACGCAGTTGGGATTCGAAGTCGTCGTCGAGTCGGGGGCCGGTGCCCTCGCCTTCGCGACCGACGCGGACTACTCCGCTGCCGGTGCACTCGTGGTGCCCGCCTCGGGCATGGACGACGCCTACGCTGCCGCTGATGTCGTCGCCACGGTGCGGCCCCTCGACTACGGCAGGGCCAAGCGCCTGAAGAAGGGTGCGGTCGCTGTCTCCTTCCTGTCGCCCGCGATCGACCTCGACACCGTGCGTGGCCTGCATGACTCCGGGGCCACGGGCCTGTCCTTCGATCTCGTGCCGCGTATTTCTCGCGCGCAGTCCATGGACGCCCTCACGTCCCAGGCACTTGTTTCGGGCTATCGGGCAGCGCTCGTGGCTGCCGACCGACTACCCAAATTCTTTCCTCTCTTCATGACGGCCGCGGGCACGATCCAGCCGGCGCGTGTCCTGGTCCTGGGTGCGGGCGTCGCCGGCTTGCAGGCGATCGCGACGGCAAAGCGCCTGGGCGCGCGCGTCTCGGCGTACGACGTCCGGGCGGCCAGCGCCGACGAAGTTCGCTCCATGGGTGCCACCTTCATCCAGCTCGACCTCGACGCGCTCGAGGGTTCGGGCGGCTATGCGCGCGAGATGAGCGACGACCGGGCGCAGCGCCAGCGCGATCTGCTTACCCCCCACGTCGCCGAGTGCGACGTCCTCATCACCACGGCAGCGGTCCCGGGCCGGCAGGCCCCGATGCTCGTGACCCAAGCGATGGTCGAGCGCATGAAGCCTGGTTCCGTCGTCGCCGACCTGGCCGCGGAGACCGGCGGCAACGTCGAGGGCTCGCGCCCCGGCGAGGAGGTCATGATCGGCGAAGTCATCGTCTGGGGCGGACAGGACGTGCCCAGCGAGATGCCGGTCCATGCCTCGCAGCTCTACGCCATGAACGTCTATTCGCTGCTCACCCTCGTGGCCAAGGACGGGCAGGTCGTGGTCGACGCCTCCGACGAGATCATCGATGGCTGTGCCGTGGTGCTCGACGGTGACGTGCGCAACGAGTCAGCGCAGGCCGCTCTCCAGGGAGGATCCTGATATGGACGGCGTAGCGCTCCTCACGATCTTCGTGCTGAGCATCTTCGTGGGCTTCGAGGTCGTGTCCAAGGTGTCGACCATCTTGCACACGCCACTCATGTCCGGGGCCAATGCCATCCACGGCATCGTGCTCATCGGTGGTATCACGGTGACGGGGGCGGCTGACTCGGTGCCGGAGGTCGTCATCGGAGTCGTGGCGATCCTGCTTGGCGCGATCAACCTGGTCGGGGGCTTCGCAGTGACCGACCGCATGCTGGAGATGTTCAAGTCCAAGGCCAAGGTCAAGGACGAGGGAGCAATCTGATGACTCCCACATGGGTGCAACTGGCCTACCTCGCTGCTGCCGTCCTCTTCATCCTGTCGCTCAAGGGTCTCTCCTCGCCCAAGTCCGCTCGCATGGGCACGCTCCTCGGCGCGCTGGGTGCCCTCCTCGCCACTGTGATCCTCTTCTTCAGCGGGATCGAGCTCGACAACCTCATCGTCATCCTCGTGGCCGTGGTTGCGGGCACGGTGATCGGGCTTGTGGCGGCACGCAAGGTCAAGATGACGGCGATGCCGCAGCTCGTGGCGCTCTTCAACGGCGCGGGCGGCGGTGCTGCAGCCCTGGTGGCTCTGGTGGAGTTCCTCGAGTACGGCTCGAGCAAGGGATCCCTC
>JBEGMG010000190.1:0-2588 GCA_041183165.1 Actinomycetota bacterium
TACCAACTGCGCTACAGCCCCGCCGCCCCTGAGGGCCCGGCAAGCATACCCGGGGCTAGCGATCGTCCGCGGGCCAGACCCCATCGACGGGCACTGCCTCGGGAAGCGAGCCGGCGTTGTACTCCTGAAGTCGCCACGCGGGCCCCGGCGGGGAGTTCTCGAGCAGCACGCTCCACGAGCAGTTGGTGAGCACGCCGAGTGCCGCCCAGTGCTCCGGCGGCAGACCGAGGAGCCGCCCGATGCCCGCACGCGCAGCACCACCGTGTGTCACGACGACGAGTACGCCGTCATCCCCGATGCCGGCCAACCCGCGCTCCACCGCGTCGACCATGCGATCGGCAACCTCGAGACGCGTCTCACCCACCACACCAGCGCGCATGTGCGGATCTGCCGACCAGCGATGCAGCTCATCGCCGTACTCCTGCAGCAGGACAGGTCGCGTCTTGCCCTCCCACTCCCCCGCGAAGGTCTCGCGCAGGCCCGGGTCGAGCACCGGCTCGATCCCGGTGAGCTCGACGAGCGGCTCAGCAGTCTGCTGCGTGCGCATCAGATCGGAGCAGATGATCGCGCTCGGCGGCAGGCTCGCGAGCATGGCGGCGGCGCGCCGTGCTTGCGCCACGCCCGTGTCGTCCAGCGGGATGTCCGTCTGACCCTGGAAGCGCTGCTCGGCATTCCACGCCGTGCGCCCGTGGCGCCAGATCGCGATACGCCGCATCAGCGCGACGTGTCGACGTCGAGGGGGATGGACGGGCAGTCCTTCCAGAGTCGCTCCAGCGCGTAGTGGATGCGCTCCTCGGCGATCTGGACATGGATGACGATGTCGCCGTAGTCGAGCAGAACCCAGCGGCTCTCCTTCTCACCCTCCCTGCGAATGGGCTTCTCACCGTCTTCCGCAAGGCGCTCCTCGATGGCGTCGACCACCGCGCGCACCTGGCGATCATTGGCGGCCGTGCACAGCAGGAAGACGTCGGTGATGACGAGGTACTGGCTCACGTCGATCGCCACGATGTCGGTGGCGAGCTTGTCAGCGGCAGCCTCGGCAGCGGCCTGGGCCATCGCGATGGCCTCGGGGGTGGCGGGCACTGTCGTCACGTCCTCACTCGTTGGAAGGTGATCAGCCTGTCATCTCGGCGTCGTCAGCGCTCAGGCGGGCATCGGGGAACAGGGCCTGCACAAGGGCGTCCGCGTCCGGCGCGGCGACGGAGGCCGGTCGTGCACCTCCGCGGATGGTCTCCACGGGCAGGGTCTCCGTGCGCACGTCGCCGAAGTCGACATCCGCGCGCACCGACATGAGGAAGGGCACGAGTTCCTCCGTGGGCACTGTCGACTGGGCCAGCGAGCCAAGACTGGTGAGCAGTTGACGCATCTGCTCATCCGTGCGCGGCATGCGCTCGATCGTGTCCTGGAGCACACCCATGAAGCGATCGATGCGATCGGTCTCGCTCTCGCCCGGGATGCGGAGCACGGCGTAGTCGGCCGCCGCGATGCCGTCCATCTTGACCCAGCCCGGGCCGAGCACGCGCAGGCGAGTCTCCTCGCCGATGGCGGGCAGGAGGATGGGGCGCGTCAACTCGACCCACACGCCGTCGACAGCGTCGACGAGCCCGGCGAACGCGAGCCGATCCAGAGTGAGGCCTGCATCCACACGCAGGTCGAGGCTTCCTTCGATGGCCGTGACCCCCGCGAGAGTGTCAGCCGCCTGGGGAGTCGTCCCGAGCGTCACGCTGTCGTCGCCTTGTGCGACGAGCAGGCTTGCGGGGACGGCGAGGAAGACGGTGAGGGGGTCGGCCGACGGAGGCTCGATGCCGATCACCACATTGCCCCTGGCGTAGCCGTCCGCGTCGAGGACCTGCAGGAGCAGCGTCTCCTCCACCTGCGGGTCGGTGGGAGACGGCTGCGGGGTGGGCACGCCCTCCGAGCGGACAAGGGCGACGAAGCCGAGGCCGAGGACGATCACCAGGGCCCCGACGGCGACGAGGGTGACTCGCCAGGCCACGCTCATTCGTCGTACAACCCCACCTTGGCGATGTAGGCCTCGACACCTGGCGTGACGAGATAGCGGATGGGGTCGCCGCGCGAGACGCGGGCGCGGATATCGCTCGACGAGATGGCCAGAGCCGGGATCTCCAGCAGCGTCACGCGGCCAGGGGCCAGACCAGGATCGGCGAGCACGTGCCCGGGGCGCGTGACGCCCACGAGGTGCGCCAGGCGCAGGACCTCCTCGGGCTCGCGCCACGACAGGATGTCGCCGAGCGCGTCGGCGCCGGTGATGAAGGAGTAGTCGTGCTCCTCGCCGAGCGCCGCTCGGATGTCGCGCAAGGTGTCGACCGTGTACGTCGGGCCGGTGCGGTCCACGTCCACGCGCGAGACGCTGAAGCGCTCGTCGGCGGCAGTGGCGATGACGGTCATGAGGTAGCGATCCTCTGGAGAGGAGACGCGACGATCGGACTTCTGCCAGGGCTGACCGGTGGGAACGAAGACGACCCGATCGAGGGAGAAGCGGTGCGCCACTTCGGACGCAGCGACGAGGTGACCGATATGGATCGGGTCGAAGGTGCCGCCCATCACCCCGATGCGCATGTCACTCC
>JBEGMG010000191.1:0-5446 GCA_041183165.1 Actinomycetota bacterium
GCATCTGCGCGCGCGATCTCCTGCGCGCGCAGATGCTTCTTCACCGTCATGGGGTAGTAGGTGCCACCCTTGACCGTGGCGTCGTTGGCGACGATGACGCACAGACGTCCGCTCACCTGACCGATGCCGGCGATCACACCGGCCGCGGGGGCATCCCCGTCGTAGAGCCCCTCGGCCGCGAGGGGAGCGATCTCGAGGAACGCCGTACCGTCGTCGAGCAGGGCTTCCACGCGATCGCGCGGCAGCAGCTTGCCGCGCTCCAGGTGTCGCTGCCGGGCCGCCTCGGGACCGCCGCGCGCCGCACGTGCCCGACGGGCCGACAGATCATCCAGTAGGTCCGACAGGGTCGGCTCTGCCGACCCGCCGGACTCGGGCGCGAAAGCCGTCGTCACCGCGACTCCGATCGTAGGTTAACGATCGTTCACTTTACTCCCCCGCGGGTGCCTGAGCAAGGGCGGAGCGGGCCATCCCTCGCAGCAGGGTCGTCATCTCCGGGCGCGAGAGCCGCGCGCTGTGCGGGGTGGAGTTGATGAGACCGAATGTCGCGTGGACTGCCGCGCGACCACGATCCTCCGACACCTGGGGACGCTCGGCGACGAGGGCGCGCACCCACAGGTCGACGTACTGCGCCTGATAGCGCCGCACCGCACGGCGCTCATCGTCTGGCACCGCGGCCAGATCGCGCGCCTGCACGTCGATGAGGTCAGGATGATCGAGTGCGAAGTCGACATGGAAGGCGATCAGACCATCAAGTGAGTCGGCACGCTCACGCCCGCCTTCGAGAAGCCGCTGACTGATGTCGACGAGCATGGCCGACAGGATGGACTCCTTGCCTGGGAAGTAGCGGTACAGCGCCGGTCCGGAGATGCCCACCGCGGCGCCGAGCTCATCGATGGACACCCCGTGGAACCCGTCACGGGCGAAGAGCCGAGCGGCGACCGCCAGGATCTCCTCGCGTCTGTCCTCGCGGGAGGAAGTCACGAGATCCCGAGGACGTGCACGAGCACCCGGGCCGCGCGTCCCCCCGACTCCAGCGCCACGGACGTGGCTCCGGGCACATCGACATCGTCGAGAAGCCGGCGCATGACCTCCGCCTCCGCGGCAGCGTCATCCTCGCGACGACCAGCAGCGGCATGGAGCGCATCGAGCCTGCCCTCCGCCGCGTCGAGCTGCGCAGGCTCGTAGTCCCAGGCTTCCCACCAGCGGCGATCGAGGATCATCATGCGAATCGCGGCTCCGCGATGCTCCTTGAGCAGATCCGCGACGAGCACGAGGTTGCCCGTCGACTTCGCCATCTTCTCGCCGTCGATGCGCACGGTGCCGACCCGCATCCAGCTGCGGGCGAAGGGCGCGACGCCCGTGGCCGCCTCCGCCTGGGCAGCCTCATATGCGTGGTGCGGGAAGGCGAGGTCAGCACCTCCCGCATGGATATCGAGGCTGGAGCCGTAGGTGTCGAGCACCATGGCGGTGCACTCGGCATGCCAGCCGGGGCGACCCTGGCCCCAGGGGCTTGGCCACGCGGGATCGACTCCATGGGAGGCCCGCCACACGGGTACGTCGACGGGTGACTCCTTCGCACCGTCATGCAGGTCCTCGCCGAATTCGGTGAGCGCTGCGGCGACCTCGGCCTCGGAAAGGCCCGATGCAGCGACAGCGGCGCTACCCCGGAAGTAGACGGTGCCGTTCACCTCGTACGCCGCACCTCGGTCGAGCAGCGCCTGCGCGAGCCGCACCACACTGCCGATGTGCTGATGGGCTCGCGGCTCGTGTTCGGGGCGGCGTACACCCAGATGCGACATGTCATGGTCGAAGTCGTACTGGTGGATCGCAGCGAACTCGTCGTACGGCGAGCCCGCGCGCCGCGCAGCCTCGGTCAGCACATCGTCGACGTCGGTGATGTTGCGCGTGACGATCGGCTGGAGGTTCGCGTGACGCAGAGTGCGCACCAGCGCGTCCACCCAGACGAATGTGGCTGCATGCCCGAGGTGGGTGACGTCGTAGGGCGTCACGCCACAGGCGTAGATGCGTGCGGGTCCCACCATGGGCAGGGACGCGCCCGCCAGGACGAGGGGCGCGGGCGGCAGGAGATCGTGACCCATGCGGAGAGCCTACGCAGGACGCAGGGCGCGCAGTACGGCGGCGGAGGAGCGCCAGGCGACGACGGCCCACGCGATGACAAGACAGACGAAGAGGGCGAAGGACGCCGCGTCCACCGGGGCGCTGGCAAGCTGGTCGGCGAGGGCTCCGAGCGACAGGGACAGCGCCGCCACCGGGAAGACGAATCCCCACCATCCGGGCAGGAACGGCAGGCCGCCGGCGCGGCGTACTCGGATCAGGCGTCCTGCCGCGTAGAGAGACCACCACAGCCCCAGACCGATGCCCATGGCTGAGATGACGACGCCGAGCGCGATGGCGTCTTCCGACAGGATGCCGGCTTCGGCACCGGCCTGCATGAGTCTCATGAGGGCCACGCCGATCAGCCCCGCCGGCGCGAGTGGGATCCACAGCGTCGGCTGCATCGTGTTGGGCACGGGCGGGCGCAGCGCGAGCCGGGCGACGAGTAGCGCGAAAATCGGGAGGAAGAGGAGAGTGCCTACCCCGTAGAACGCCAGGCCGACGATGAGCAGCCACGTGGCCTGACTCGGAAATGCAACCATCAGTGCCGCGATCGACAGTGGCGCGATGAGATTCATGACGACCGGAATCAGCCATCCACCGTTGACATCCACGAGGTCGAGTTGCACGCCGGACTGCAGCGACGCCCACGCCACACTCAACGTGATGCCCAGCCCTGCTCCGATGACCAGCAGCACCGCGCACACGGTCAACGCGATGCTGGAGCCGAGCCAGCCCACGCCGACCGTGCCCCATGCCGAGGCGTAGACCAGGATGCCCGCGGGGAAGGTCGCGAGCATCGCGCCCTGAGCAGGGTCGGCGATCTCCGCGGTGAGCGCCTTGCGATTCCGCGCGCGAACGAGGTAGAGCGGCGCCAGCCCGAGTGCGAGGAGTGTCGCGAGGACGAGAAGCCCCCGAGCGATGGTCACAAAGGTCGCACCGCCGACGTAGTCCGACTGCTGCAGGAAGGCGACCGACAACGCTGATGTGGCCATGACGGACCCGAACCACGCGGGGTTGCGGTGCAGCGGCGCCGATGACATTGCCCGCAGGGTATCCCCCGGGGCGATACGGTCGCGGGGTGACACGGCCGCTCGAGGAACTGGTCCACCCCTCATGGATTCCCGTTCTCGAGTCCCAGCGCGAGACGCTCACGGCACTCGGTGCGTTCCTGCGAGCCGAGGGCGCTGAAGGTCGACCCTGGCTGCCCGCCGGTGATGCCATCCTGCGCGCGTTCTCCACCCCCATCGACGATGTCCGAGTCCTCATCGTGGGTCAGGACCCCTACCCCACTCCCGGCCATCCGATCGGCCTGTCCTTCGCGGTCGCGCCCGACGTCCGCCCGCTCCCGCGCAGCCTGCAGAACATCTATCGAGAGCTCGTCGATGACCTGGGGGTCGCGCGACCCTCGACCGGCGATCTCACGCCGTGGACATCGCGCGGTGTCATGCTCCTCAACCGCGTGCTCACGGTGCAGGCGGGCAACCCCGGCAGCCACCGAGGCAAGGGCTGGGAGGACTTCACCGAGTGCGCGATCCGAGGGCTCGTCCAGCGGCCCGATGCGCCCCTGGTGGCGATCCTGTGGGGTCGCGATGCCCAATCCCTGCAGCCGATGCTGGAGGACACCCCCTTCATCGCCAGCGCGCATCCGAGCCCGATGTCGGCGGACCGAGGATTCTTCGGTTCTCGACCCTTCAGCCGGGCCAACGAACTGCTGGAGGAACTCGGCGACGACCCAGTCGACTGGGCCCTTCCCTAGTCCGATCTAGCTGCGGGCCGCAAGGGCCTCGGCGACAGCAGCGACGAATCCGTCGACGTCGTCATCGGTGACCTCGATGCTGAGCGCGATGAAGCCGCGCGGGGCGACGTAGAAGCCACGCTCGAGCAGGTCGAGGAAGAGCAACTCGCGCCGGCGGTCATCGGCCTCGGCGAGGTCCGCGGGCGAGTGCACCGGCCCTGCCACGGGGTGGAGGCCGACCATGGAGCCCATGCCCGTCGCCGTCCAGCCGTGCGGTGCCATGACGGCGTTGAGTTGCTCGCGCAGCCGATCGCCACGCGCGTTGAGTGCATCGAGACGCTCGTCATCGAGCACCTGAGTGAGACCGGCGAGTCCTGCCGCCATCGACAACACGTTGTTGTTGAAGGTGCCTGCATGCGGCAGGGCACCGGGCTGAGACGGGTCGAAGCGGGACATGAGGTCCGCGCGACCGCCGAATGCACCGAAGGAGAGTCCCCCACCCAGGTACTTGCCGAGGGTCAGCAGATCGGGCGTGAGGTCGAAGAGGGGCGCGGCGCCACGAGGTGAGAGCCGCGAGGTCATCACCTCATCCAGGATGAGCAGGACGCCGCGGGCACGCGCCTCCTCCTGGAGGGTCTGCAGGAATTCGCGCGTGGCCGGGATGACACCTCCGGAGCCGAGGACAGGCTCGACTACGACGGCAGCGAGGCGATCGGCGTGCTCGCGAATGGACGCGCGGGCACCCTCGACGTCGTTGTAGTCGAGCACGATGGCGTCGTAGGGGGCGTTGACGGGCGAGCCGCCGCCACCGAAGTAGAGCAGGCCGCCGTGGTAGCCACCGCGCATGACCGCGATGCCCGGCCGCTCCGTCACGACGCGCGCCAGCGCAATGGCCATGAGGTTGGCCTCGGTGCCCGAGTTGGTGAAACGGACGAGTTCCAGCGCTGGGAAGCGGTCGACGATCTCGCGAGCGAGGCGGGCTTCGTAGACGTTGTGCCCCGCCAGGCTGATGCCGTCGTCGAGTGCCGCGCGCACAGCGTCGAGGATCACCTGCTGGCTGTGACCGTAGAGCCCGGCGGTGTACTCCCCCAACATGTCGACGTACTCGTGGCCGTCGACGTCGACGACGCGCTGCGCGTGGCCGCGTGAGATCCGCATGGGAAACGGCGGGTGGTAGAGCACCGTGCGGGTGTTGCCGCCCGGCATGACCTCACGGGCCTCCGCATGCATAGCCGCACCGATGGGTCGCTGCGTGACGTAGCGCTCGCGCGCCTGCGTCAGCGCAGTGTCGAGGTCCGTCCGCTCGTCGGTCGCCGTCATGGTGCGAGGGTACGCCCGTCAGGCGAGGAGGTCACCCGGACTCTCGGGCACGTCGACAGCGTGCTCGCGCAGCGCCTCGATGGGGACGATGCGCAATGCCGCCGTGTTCGTGGAGGAGAGGACGACCGGAGCCGCAGCGCCGTCGCGATACGCCTGCAGCCAACGCGAGGCGCAGACGCACCAGCGGTCGCCCGGTTTGAGACCCGGAAAGCGGTACTCCGGCATGGGTGTCACGAGGTCGTTGCCGACCATGCGCTGGTGCTCGAGGAACTC
>JBEGMG010000192.1:0-3843 GCA_041183165.1 Actinomycetota bacterium
GGCTATCCCGCCCCCCGCGCATCGCTCGACTGGGGATCCTGCGGTGGCGGCCCCGCGCGCTGCGCGACCCTGACGGTGCCGCGCGACTGGGGTGACCGGCGGGTCGACGGCACCTACCGCATTCAGGTCGCCCGCATCCCCGCCGAGAAGCCTTCGGAGCGCATCGGCGTACTCACCTTCAATCCCGGAGGTCCCGGTTCCGCCGCTGTCTCCAACATCACGTGGGTGCAGGGCATGCTTCCCCAGCGCGTCCGCGATCGCTTCGACATCGTGGCATGGGATCCGCGGGGAGTGGGCGGATCGGAGCCGAGCATCTCCGGCTGCAACGTCAAGGACATCGCACCTCCCAAGACAGGCTCTGTCGACTGGGACGCTTGGGTAGAGAAGTACGTGCGCGTCAACGGCGAGGCCGCAGCGGCGTGCTTCGAAGCGAACCGCAGGCATGCGCCGTACGTCGGCACATGGCAGTTGGTGCGCGACCTCGACGCACTGCGCAAGGCGCTCGGGGAGGACTCGCTCACCTTCTGGGGGATGAGCTATGGGTCCACCGTCGGCCGCGCCTACGCGCAGTACTTCCCCGACCATGTGCGCGCGCTTCTCCTCGACGGCGTGATCTCGCCGCTCAGCACGATCGAACTGTGGTCGCGGGAGCACACCTGGGATGACCCACTGGCCATCGAGACGATGCTCGACGCTCTCGGCCCGGCGTACCAGGCCAAGTACGACCGTGTGATGTCGTCGCTGCAGACCCGCACTCTTCGCGCCAGCGATGGCAGCCGCATCACGCGCTGGACCGTGGGCAAGGACATCATCAGCTGGGCCTCCTTCCAGTCCACCTGGAGTTCCGTCGCGGGGCTGCTCGACCGTGTCGACGCCGGCCTTCGCGCAGGCAATGGCCGCACGGCGCAGGCGCAGATCGACGCGGCCGCCCGGATGCTCTCCACGCCGGGCAGTCCTGAGCCCAAAGGATGGTTCGACCCGCAGTGGACCTACGTGAACTGCTCCGACATGCCCGATCGACCCACAGCGGCGCGCCTCGCGGAGATCGCACGGGAGGGGGCAGCGGCAGGAGGAGTGCACATCGGCCAGTCGGCTCTGCGTGAAGGCGCGCAGTGCGCAGGACTCCCGCGCTTCGGCCGTCCCATCCCTCGCATCCTCAGTCCCATCCAGCTCCCGAATCCCCCGCTGGTCGCCAATGCACTTGCCGACAACCGCACGCCGTGGACCGCTGCGATGGAGATGCAGCGTGCCTTCACCGGTGCGCGCACCGTGCAGTACGGCGGGACCCACCACATCGTCTACGGCCGCACAACCTCCTGCGTCGACCGCCCCATCACGCGCTACCTCGTCAACCTGCGAGTGCCCGGACGCGACATCGTCTGCCCACTTCGGTACTGACCGCCATGGACGACGCACCCCGCACCCTGCCTGAGGCAGTACGCCGCGCTGCCGCACTGTGGCCGGACCGCACGGCGTGGATCTTCGACCTGCGCGAGGGCCCTGAGGCATCCGCGTCCGCCTCGCTCACCTTTGCCGAGATCGAGGAATCATCCGAGCGGGTAGCCCGGCACCTTCGGGCCCGCGGCATCCGCTCGGGTGATCGCGTCGCGGTACTGCTGCACAACCGCTCGGAAGCCGCACTCACCTGGCTTGCACTCGCACGCCTCGGGGCTATCTCGGTGCCGCTGGGCACCAAGTTGCGCCACGCAGATGCCGGCTGGATCCTCACCAAATCGCGCGCGGTCGCACTCGTCACCACACCGCAGCTCGCCGCAGGTATCTCCCCGGTGCACGTGCCCGTGATCGACGTAGCCGACCTTGCCGCCGATCCCGCGGATACCGCGCCGCTGCCCGACGTGCACGATCCGAACGACATCGTCAACGTGCAATTCACCTCAGGGACCACCGGCCACCCCAAGGGCTGCCTGCTCTCTCACCGCTACTGGCTGCACCTCGCCACGAGTCTCGTCGATGGCTTTCCCCGACTCGGCCCCGACGACCGGATGCTCACCGCGCAGGCGATGTCCTACATGGACCCGCAGTGGAACCTCGCCGCGTCCCTCACCAGTGGCGCTTCGCTCGTCATTCTCGATGGATTCCACCCGACCACCTTCTGGGAGCACGTGCGCGAGCACGACGTCACCTACTTCTACTGCCTGGCGGCCATGCCCGTCCTCATGCTCACGACGCCGGAGGATCCACGCGACCGTGATCATCGCGTGCGCGTCATCCAGTGCTCGGCCATCCCGCCCGCTCGACATGCCGCACTCGAGGAGCGCTGGGGCGCACCGTGGTACGAGGTCTTCGGCATGACCGAGACCGGCGGCGATATCCACGTCACCGATGTCGAGCACGATGCCCTCGTCGGATCAGGTGCGATCGGCGTCGCCAAGCCCGGGCGAGAAGCCCGCATCGTCGATGCCGACGGCACAGAGATTCCCGCGGGTGGGATCGGCGAACTCCTGCTACGCGGTGCCGGGATGATGTCGGGCTACGACGATGAGCCGGAGGCAACGGCTCAGGTATTCCGCGGCGGATGGCTGCACACCGGCGACCTGGCACGACGCGACGAGACGGGCGTGATCACCCTCGTCGGTCGCCTCAAGGAGGTCGTGCGCCGAGCAGGCGAGAACATCGCCGCACGCGAGGTCGAGGACACCCTGCTCTCTCACCCGGCCGTGCGCATGGCAGCGGTTGTCGGCGTACCCGACGACATTCGCGGCGAGGAGGTCAAGGCCTACCTCGTGCTCACCGACGGTCGCGACGCCGAGCAAGTGGCTGCTGACCTCGGCCCCTACTGCGCTGAGCGCCTCGCGCGCTTCAAGGTGCCGCGCTTCTGGGAGGTGTGCAGCGACCTCCCGCGCACTCCTTCCGAGCGCGTCGCAAAGCCTGAACTCATCGCCGGTCGGACCTGGGACGCTGACGCGGGCTCATGGCAGGGGATGCGCGAAATCCTCCTGCGCGATTACATGGCCGACGACGAAGCCGCCGTGCGCGCACTCTACGAGGGCACCTTCCCACCCAGCTTGCGCGCGCCCTGGTCCGATCTGGTCGAGCATCGCGACGATGAACGCCTCCTGGTGCTCACCGACACGGATGCGACGCCGGTGGGCATGGCCCTCATTCGAAGGCTCGGCGACACGGACATGGCATTCGTGCGCTACCTCGCCGTCACCCCCGCCCGGCGTGATCGCGGGCTAGGCACGCAGCTCGTCGCGCATCTGCGCGACACCTTGCGATCCGAGGGGATCGGCGTACTCCTTCTCGACGTGGAGGACCCGAAGGGGGAGCACGCGGAGGAGGATCGCCGGCGCATTTCCTTCTACGAGCGGTGCGGGCTGGATCTGCTCGACGTACCCGACTACGCACCACCCGATCACGGCGAGACGGGCGAGATCGTCCCGCTGCTGCTCATGGGTGAGGTCCTGGATGGTGGGCTGCCCCTGGTGGGATCACGCCTCGACGATGCGGTTGCCGCCGTGATGCTGCACCGCTACGGCGTGGAGAATTAGTCGGCTCAGACGGACTTGCACGCCACGCCGCGCGCCCGCGGCGCATCGGTGACCGTCACGACGCACGTGCCGTCGTCGCCCTCGAGCGTCAGCGTCACCTTGTCGCCCTTCGATGCCACGCGCGTCGTGAGATCGGCCGTCGAGGCGAGTTGGCGCATGAGTTGACTCAACGCGATCGTGATGAGTTGGTCGCTGAAGGTATCGGCTGAATCGATCTTGAGCTGCTCGAGCACGGCATCGGCGAATCGATCCGTAGCCATGTCCGCCGCACTCGGCTTGCTCGGCGCAGCAGGCGCCGTCGCGTCAGTGGACGCGGACGGACTGGGGCTCG
>JBEGMG010000193.1:0-2889 GCA_041183165.1 Actinomycetota bacterium
TTCCCGGAGGGCCACCCCCAGACGCCCAACACGCTCGTGCAGATGGACCACCTCAAGGCGAAGGTGGACGCCGGCGCCGATGCGATCATCACCCAGCTCTTCTTCGACAACGGTGCCTTCCACGACTGGCGCGAGCGCTGCATCCTGGCCGGGATCCGCGTGCCGATCATCGCGGGCATCATGCCCGTGACCAGCATGTCGGGGCTGCGCCGCATGGCCGAGCTCGCGGCAGGGACGCGCTTCCCGGCCAAGCTGCTGCGTGCGCTCGCCCGGGCGGGCAACGACGACGATGCCGTGGCACGCGTCGGCGCGCACTGGGCGACCGAGCAGTGCCGTGACCTGATCGATGCGGGCACCGCCGGCATCCACTTCTACACGCTCAACAAGTCCGCAAGCACGCGACGGATCTACGAATCGCTCGGTGCACGGACCAGCGCGGAACTGCGGCCGGGCTGAACGCTCAGCGCGGCGCGAGCCACACGCCCCGCAGCACCTTGGCGAGCGTCGCATTGCTCCCCGACTTGTCCATCGCATCGAGCCCGGCCGCGGTCGCCTCGGCATCGCCGAGCTGGAATCCGATGTAGGCCTGCACGAGCCCAAGATCGAAGGCGTCGGCCTGGCGCGGCGTCTCGTCCTTCGCCCGGGCGAGCACCGCGCGCAGCCGGGCTTGGTCGGGCAGGAGCGATGGATCGAAGCGCACGTCGATCATCTCAGGGCTCGAGATGAAGAGGTCGTGCAGCGTCAGGCCTGCGCTGCGCAGGAGGCCCGCACCGATCTGCGCGTTGGACTTCACCGCCAGCGCGGTGGGGTGGTCGAGCACCAGCGCCGCAGCCGTGCGGGCGGAGTCCTCGGCGAGGAAGTAGTCGCCGCGCTGCATCTGCGAAGCGGCCATCCGCAGCAGCTCATCCACACGCTGCCCGGTCTCGGCGTCGATGGTCTTCATCGTCATCCCGTGCCTGAGGACCAGCGCAGCCTCCTCCGGGGTCAGCGGCTTGGGCCCCCTGGGAGCGGATCCATCGGCCTGCGACGATCGACCATCCTTGGGCTGGTCCTTGGGCGCCTCATCCGACTCACCGGAGCGGAGCTGCTCGCGGATCGACTCGAGCAGGTCGGCAGCGGCATCCGATGACGGGGCATCCGGGGCCTTCTCCCGCTCCCGACGCTGTCTCGCCTCATCCGCAGCACGGACCTTGAGGCGCTCGATGACCGATCGGTACTCCCTCGAGACGGGCTGGCCCGCGCGCTCGGCCTCGTCGAGCCGACGCCGATAGGGCTGATCGAAGGACGTGACCGCACGCTCGAACGGCACCATTCCCTTGTCGATGTCCTGGCGGACCTGTGCGGCCTCATACGGGCTCGGCGCGAAGAAGTCCGGGCGGTTCTCGGCTCCCACCGTGGTCGCGCCGCGCACGGGGTGGAAGAACGTCGCGAAGCTCGGACGGTTCCGGTCATCGTTCGAGGCGGCGAGCTGACGCCACTGCTGCGAGCCCGAGCGGTAGCCAGCAAGCGACTGCGTGCCGACGACGTCGTCGAGACGGACCTGGCTGTCGACGCGGCGCCAGACCGGGATGCGCGACAGGTCCACCGGATCCGGCGTGAGGTACGGCCGCCACTGGAACTGACCCAACCCGTTGGCCAGCAGGAACCTGTCCTGCGCACGCGAACTGTTGACGAACGCTGGGTTGCTGAGCGCCGACCCCGCCAGGAAGCCCTCGACCGAGCCAACCTTCGTGCTGCCGCCGGACGCGCCGGGATTCAGGTAGAGCGAACTTGCGCCCCGGAAATCCGAGGGCGCCGTGTAGCCCACGCTGCCGCGGAACTGCGACCCCCCGGCGACCCCTCCCGTCACCACCAGGTTCCGGTAGTCGCACTCCTCCTTGCTGTACCCGGACCGTCGGTTCTCGTTGACGCCGGACGATCCACGCCGAAGGTTCCGGTCGAGCGCCGTCCCCTGACGCGAGGTCGCGTTGCGCGAGATGCTTGAATCGAGGGTGTTCTGACCGGCCGCGGTCGAGGCGACGATCGTCGCCAACAGGCCGGGTATGAGTGCTCGACTGGTCACCACGGAAGTATAAGGTTGCCTCATGCCGGACACCCATCCTGACCGAGCGCATCCGTGGGCCGTCGCCGCGGTGCTCGCACTGACGGGCATGGCGGTCTCGTTCGGTCTCGTGGTTCCCAGCGCGAGACCGGGTCAGTCGGACGACGGACTCGTTCCCGTCGGCGAGATCGTCGCGACGCTGGAGCGGCTGCGGCTCGAGGTCATGGCGGAAGAACGTCTGCGCCCCTCGAGCCTCGTCGTCGACCCGCCGGACATGATGGAACTCCGGATCGAACGGGCCGTCGCGCGGCAGCTCGACCTTCCCGACCTCTCGGCCGCTGGCCTCACCCTGGTCGCGGCGCGCATGGCGACCGAGGCGGGCCCGCAGCAGGTGGCGCTCCTCGGCTACGGCGACCCGCGGGACGGGGCCAGTGCATGGATCGGCATCGCGGAGGATGTGGGGCACTTCGCGGTCTGCGATCGCTTCGGCCAGTTGATGCCGCTCGCGGCCGATGAGCTCGTCGGCGACCTCGGCACGGCGGAGGAGGCATCGGTCTACGCCTGGCGGCACGACGGTCTGCTGTGGATCGTGATGGGTGACGATGCCGCGCTGCTCACGCAGGTGCTGGCCGGCGCGAATGCCCCGGACCACGGCATCACGCCCTCCCCGTGATCGAACGCGGGACGCGCACCGAGGGGTGACGACCCGATGACCGATACCATCGCGCCTCCATGGCACGCGCCTACATCACGACGCCGATCTACTACGTCAACGACCGACCCCACATCGGCCACGCCTACACGACGACGCTCTGCGACGTCTGGGCGCGCGCGATGCGGGCGTGCGG
>JBEGMG010000194.1:0-16971 GCA_041183165.1 Actinomycetota bacterium
CTACATGCCCGTGGGCCTGTTGGCGATGACCTACTGGTTCAGCAGGCGCGCCATGAACGCCGCCTACTCCCAGATCGAGGGGCAGTCAGGCGCGGCCGTCGCCGTCATCCAGCAGATGCGCGGCAACTGGACCATCACGCCCGCGGTTGCCGTGACCAAGAACTCCGACATCGTCTCTCGCGTCGTCGGCCGACCCGGTGTTGTCCTCGTCGGTGAAGGACCGTCTCAGCGCATCACGCATCTGCTGGCCAACGAGCGCAAGAAGACCGCACGCTGGCTGCCCGAGGTGCCGATCTACGAGATCCAGGTTGGCACGGACGCCGATCAGCTGTCGGTGGCCAAGGTCCAGCGTGAGCTCAACCGACTGCCCCGGGCACTGCGCCCAGCGGAGGTCACCGACGTACGCCGGCGCCTCGATGCCTTCAGCAAGAAGGACTCCCCCGTGCCGATCCCCAAGGGGCCGCTGCCGAAGGGCGGCAAGATCCCCAAGTCCATGCGCGGCTGATAGCGCCCTGGATTGCGCCCGTTAACGACGCTAAGGGCGTCGTTAACGTGGGTTTCGGGCGCAGATCAACTCGGCGGGTGAGCGGGACGGCGCTAGCGGGTCATGCCGATGCTGGTACGCATGACGACGCGCGAGCCGACGGCGAGATCCTGCAGGCCTCGTCGCTGCGAGTCGTAGACGAGCGCCGGGATGACGATGCATATGAGCGCGGTACGCACGATGATGCGCCACAGCGGGAGGCGCCCACCGGTCTCAGAGACGACAGCGATTCCGAGGATGCGCTGACCGAAGCTCGAGCCCGTGAGCCAGGTGAGCACGATGATCTCGAAGGCGAAGATCGCCAGGGTGGCGAGCGCATAGTCACCGCTGCCGTATTCCGCTCCGGGGATCAGGCGGGCCAGAAGGAGCGCGACCAACCAGTCCAGGGCGATGGCCGCAGCGCGCCGGCCGAGTCCCGCAGTGCGGCCCGGCGGGACGGCAGAGCCGCCCCTGTCGGGCTGGCCCGGCGGTTCGGCAGAGCCGCCCCTGTCGGGCACCCCTGGGTCTGGTGTGGCGGGTGTGGTCACCCCTCCACGCTAGGGGCTGTTCCTCGGATGGGCCCGTCGACCCCGTAACAGAAGCGAAACACGCGGTACACGGTCGGGAAATCCCCTCGGCCTAGTTTCCTCACCGACGGCAACCGCCGTTCGAGGGTCGGTGCGCCGACCCGGAGGCGATCGATATCGCGGGTGACCGCAGGAGGTGTCATGTTCAAGAACGCAGATGAGGTCCTGAAGTACATGAAGGACCAGGACATCGAATTCGTCGATGTGCGCTTCATCGACCTTCCCGGTGTGATGCAGCACTTCAATGTCCCCGCCGCGTCGTACGTCGACGCCTTCACGGATGGCCTGATGTTCGACGGCTCGTCGATCCGCGGCTTCCAGGCGATCCACGAGTCCGACATGAAGCTGATGCCGGACCCCACGAGCGCCTTCGTCGACCCCTTCCGGGCTGCCAAGACCCTGGTCATCAACCACTCGATCCTCGACCCCTTCACCGATGAGCCCTACAGCCGCGATCCGCGCGGCATCGCGGCCAAGGCCGAGGCCTACCTCGCATCCACGGGCATCGCCGACACGGTCTACTTCGGACCGGAGGCGGAGTTCTACATCTTCGACGACGTGCGCTTCGAGACGCGCCAGAACGCCGGCTACTACTACCTCGACTCGATCGAGGGCGCATGGAACACCGGGCGCGAAGAGGACGGCGGCAACCTCGGCTACAAGACCCGCTACAAGGGCGGCTACTTCCCCGTGCCCCCGGTCGACCACTTCGCCGACCTGCGCGACGAAATGGTGCAGGCCCTCACCCAGGTCGGCCTCACCGTCGAGCGCGCGCATCACGAGGTCGGCACCGGCGGTCAGGCCGAGATCAACTACCGCTTCAACACGCTGCAGAAGGCTGCCGACGAGGTGATGCTCTTCAAGTACATCATCAAGAACGTCGCGTGGGTCAACGGCAAGTCCGTGACCTTCATGCCGAAGCCGCTCTTCGGTGACAACGGCTCGGGCATGCACTGCCACCAGTCGCTGTGGAAGAACGGCGAGCCGCTCTTCTACGACGAGCGCGGATACGGCGGCCTGTCGGATATGGCTCGCTGGTACATCGGCGGCCTGCTCAAGCACGCGCCGTCGCTGCTGGCCTTCACCAACCCGACGGTCAACTCCTACCACCGCCTCGTGCCGGGCTTCGAAGCTCCGGTCAACCTCGTCTACTCCGCGCGAAACCGCTCGGCCTGCATCCGCATCCCCGTCACGGGTACCTCGCCGAAGGCCAAGCGCATCGAGTTCCGAGTGCCGGACCCGTCGAGCAACCCCTACCTGGCATTCTCCGCCATGCTCCTCGCAGGCCTGGACGGCGTGAAGAACAAGATCGAGCCGCCGGCGCCGGTCGACAAGGACCTCTACGAGCTGCCCCCGGACGAGCTCGCCGACATCGCCCAGGTGCCGGGCTCTCTGCCCGAGGTGCTCGATGCGCTCGAGGCCGACAACGACTACCTGCAGGCGGGCGGCGTGTTCCCAGCCGACCTCATCGAGACGTGGGTCGACTACAAGCGAGCCAACGAGGTGGACCCCATTCGCCTGCGCCCGCATCCCCACGAGTTCGAGCTCTACTACGACATCTGATCGACCGGGATCAGACACGTTCCTTGCGCCGCATCGCCTCGCGCGCAGGAGCAGAGGGTGGCCGCATGCGGCCACCCTCTGTCTGTGTCGGGTGGCCGTACCTCTCACAAGCTCTCGCCGCGAAATCGAGACTTCTTGAGCCCGGCAAGTCTTGATTACTCGTCGGCGCTTCCGGGGGGTAGATGCCTCAGTGACAACGTCCCTGTGAGCGGTGGGTTTGCGGCCCGATTCGTGCGGATCCTGGAGCAGCTACGCCCTATCTGTGCCGAGTGGCCGCATGCGGCCACCCTCTGTCTGTTCCTGACGGCAGGTGTCTGTGTCGGTCCATGGTGTCGACCGTGCCCCGGCTAGCATTGCCCGGTGGCAGACAGGCTTATCGTCCACATCGGACCTCGCAAGACCGGTACGACGTACCTGCAAAGAGTGCTACAGCAGCTCTCCCCGTCGCTGAAGGCGAAGGGTGTCCTCTACCCCACGGACTACCGCGGCCAGGAGGACTACAACCATGTGGGCGCCGTGTCCGATCTCACCCACAACGAGGAGAGCAGGGAATCCAACCGGTGGACCGGCAAGGACGGGTCCGGCTGGACCGGCCTGGCCTCGGCCATCGCCGCGTGGGACGGCACCGCAATCATCTCAGCGGAGATGATCGGAGGCCTACGACCCGCGGCTGCGCAGCGCATGCTCGATGGCCTCTCGGCATCGAGTATCGACATCGTCATCACGATGCGCGATCTCGGCCGGATCCTGCCGTCGTCGTGGCAGCAGCATGTGCGCAACACGCACACACAGAACTACCGCCGCTACCTGGCGCGCCGCGCGAACGAGCGCGGTGATCTCCCGCCCACCCAGATGCAGGCCGCGTGGGACTCCGAGCGCCACCAGACCTTCTGGCGTTCCTACGCCTATGGAGCGCTGGTGCGCCGCTGGCAGGACCTGGTCGGACCGGATCATGTGAGCGTGGTGACCCTGCCGCCCTCGGGCTCGCCTTCGAACCTGCTCTGGGATCGCTTCCGGGCAGCTCTCGCCGTCGACGCGCTTCCCGAGGTGGCGCCCACACTTCCTGCCTTCATCGCCAACGTCGGGTCCACCCGGGCCGAGGCGGTCTTCCTTCACGCACTCAACGTGGAGGCCAAGCGGCGCGATTGGAATCGCAAGACCGCCAATGAATTGCAGCAGCAGCTGCTCTCCAGCGGATTCCTGGAGCGGCCTGATCGAGGAGGTCCGCTGCTGTTACCGCGGTCCTTTCTCGGCAGGGTGCGCGAGTGGGCCGACGTGGACATCGCTGACATGGCCACGACCAGCGTCGTCGTGCACGGTGACGTTGAGGACCTGCGCGTCCTGGATTCCTCGGCTTCACATGGGCGCGTGCCCAGCGATCAGATCGCGGCCGCGGGCGCTTTCGCCACGGCCAATGCCATGGCGCGCGAGGCCGCGGAGATTCGCCGACGCAACACCCGTGAGGGTGCGCTCAGCCTTCCCGGACGCCTCGCTCGTCGAATCCGGGGTCGTCTGCGGGGCGACCAGCACTGATCTTGCGTGCAGCGGTGACCGCGATGACGATGCCGATCAACGCGACCGCACCCCAGAAGAGGTTGAGCGCGAACTGGGGCCAGGCCACCTTGTAGAGCGAGTACGCCGCCAGTCCGATCGCGCCGGCCAGGTTGAGCACGTGGTACGTCGGGCTGCGCGCATCGAGTTTTTGCGTTGCCACCATGGCGTAGGCGCCAACCAGGAGCACCGTGCAGGTCCAGCCGATCACTTCCCAGAGTGTGGACATGGCCTCACCCTAGGACCGTGGCGTCTCCCGCGGACTCGCGACACAGCGCCCACAGCGCCTCGACATCCGCGCGCTCGGTGGCCTCGGCACCGATGGACAGGCGCACCAGCCAGCGGCCCTCCACGAGTGCGGGGGTGACGAACGCCCGACCCGTGGCGTTGACGCGCTCGGCCCATTCCTGCTGGTGACGGTCCAGGGCCGCATCATCCAAGCCGTCCGGGACGTGGCGCACGCACACGGTCTGCAGTGGCACGGGGGCGCACACCTCCCATGCCGGCTCAGCAGCCACCTGCCCGGCCAGCCATTGGGCGTGGGCGAGATCGCGACGCAGCCGATTGCGGATGGACTCGGCGCCCGTGAGTCGCAGGTGGAACCACAGCTTGAGCGAGCGGAAGCGGCGCCCCAGGGGAATGCCCCAGTCCTTGAACTGCGTGACCTCGCCATCACTGGCCGACCTGAGGTACGACGGGTTGGTCGACAGAACACGCACGAGCATCTGCACATCGCGGACATAGAGCAGCGAGCAGTCGAGGATCGTGCCCATCCACTTGTGCGGGTTCCAGCCGAACGAGTCCGCGCCCTCGACACCGGCGAAGAGCGGACGGCACTCCGGGAGCATCATCGCCGCGCCCGCCATGGCCGCGTCCACATGGACCCACGCGCCGTGCTCCGCGGCAATCGGGACGATTGCCTCGACCGAGTCGAAGGCCGTGGTGCCGGTGGTGCCCAGCGAGGCCACGATCGCAGCGGGGCGACGCCCTGCTGCGACGTCTTGCGCCATGATCAGGCGAAGTGCATCCGTGTCCATCGCGAGGGTCACGGGGTCGACGGGGACCAGCCTCAGGTTGTCGCGGCCGAAGCCCGCGAGGAGCACGGCCTTGGATACCGATGAATGGGCCTGCGTCGATGCGTAGACGACAAGCGGTGCGGACTCCGCCTGGAGCCCTCCGCGATCCTCTGACATGTCGGTGGCTCGCTCGCGCGCGACGAGCAGTGCCACGAGGCAGGCTGTCGAGGCCGTGTCATGGATGGCTCCGTGCCACGCATCCGACAGGCCGCATAACTCGCGAAGCCAGTCGGTGACCACCTCCTCCATCTCCGTGAGCGCCGGCGCGGACTGCCACGTGATGCCGAGGGCACCCAGCCCACTCGCAGCGATGTCGCCCAGAACCGACTCCAGTGCGGCATTCGACGGGAACCACGCGTAGTAGCCGGGGCTCTGCGTCTGGGTCACTCCCGGTACGACGACGTCGGACAGATCGCGCATGAGTGCGCCTAGTGGCACAGGGGTCTCCGGAGGCAGACCCGCGAGTTCCTGGCGCACCCATCCGGGCGCGACCTCGCTGCGCACAGGGCGGTCACCGACGCTGGCGCGATAGTCGGCGATCCAGTCGACGAGCTCATGGGCTGCGGTGCGGAACTCCTCCGGTGTCACGGGCACACCCTAGGCACTAGCCGTAGAACACTCTCTCGACGACCCCGCGTGCACGTCTCGTCGTACGCCGATACTCCTCGAGGAGGTCCGCTGCCAGCCGATAACCGAGCAGGTGCGCCACTGCGGCGAGCACGGGTCCGGAGGTGGGCACGGAGTCGGAGGGGCGCCCCGATGTCAGCGCGATTGCGTTGCGCACGCGGGTGGCCAGGAGCCAGGACGTCCGAAGCATGTCGCGGTCGCCTGGGTCCAGCAGTCCCGCCTCGGTCGCCGCGGAGAGAGCACCCAATGTCGAGGTCGTGCGCAGGTCCGGCAAGCCCGACACGGCCGCATGCCGCAGCTGCAGAAGCTGGGCCACCCACTCCACGTCCGCCAGACCGCCTCTGCCCTGCTTGAGATGCATGCTGGGATCTGCGCCCCGGGGAAGCCGCTCGGATTCCATGCGGGCCTTCAGCCGTCGCATCTCACGGGTGTCAGCGTCGCTGATGCCCTCGGAGGGCCAGCGGAGCGGATCGACCAGCGACGTGAACGCTGCACAGAGTTCGGTGTCGCCCGCGAAGGGACGCGCGCGAATGAGCGCCTGCGCCTCCCACGGGGCGGACCACCGCTCGTAGTAGGCGCGGTAGGAGTCAAAGGACCGCACAAGCGGGCCCTGACGCCCCTCGGGCCGCAGGTCGGCGTCGATCTCCAGGGCCGGGTCCGGCGACGGGGTCATCAGAAGTCGGCGGATGTCATTGGCGATCGCGAACGCGGCATCGGACGCATCCTTCTCATCGACTCCTGGCAGCGGATCGTGGACGAAGATGAGATCGGCATCGGAGGAGTAGCCGAGCTCACCGCCTCCGAAGCGCCCCATCGCGACAAGCGCCATCCGCGTCGGCAGGCTCCCCCGGTCGGCGATGACGGACCGCTCGGCGACCGCCAGCGTGCCGATGAGGGTGGCGTCCGTGACATCGGTGAGGGCCTTCATCACGTCCTGCTGCTCGATGAGGCCAAGGATGTCGCACGCGGCGACCCGGAAGAGCTCACGACGGCGAAGCGCGCGCAGTGCCCCCACCGCTGACTCGGCATCCTCATGCCGCGAGACGGCCGCGTGGGCTTCCGTCACCAGTGCCTCGCGGCTGCGCGGCAGGAGTTCGCGATCATCGGCCAGCAGGGCCACGGCATCGGGTGAGCGAAGGAGCAGGTCGGTGGCGAAGCGGCTCGAGGACAGGATGATCGCCATGCGCTCAGCAGCGAGCGACTCATCTCTCAGCAGGCGCAGGTACCACGGCGTCGATCCGAGATCGTCGCTCATGCGTCGAAAGCCAAGGAGCGCCGCATCGGGATCAGGTCCATCGGCGAACCAGCCCAGCAGCACCGGAAGCAGCGTGCGCTGGATGGCGGCACGGCGAGACACTCCGGATGTCAGCGCCTCCAGATGCCTGAGGGCGCCGGCCGGATCGGCGTAGCCCAGCGCGGCCAGGCGCTGCTCGGCTGCTTCGGGCGTGAGCCGGGCATCGCCGGGATCCAGGCGTGCGACCGCCTGAAGCAGCGGCCGGTAGAAGAGCTTCTCGTGGATGCGGCGTACCTCACGGGCGTGACGGCGCCACTCGGCGGTGAGTTCGACCACCGGATCGGTGCGGAAGCCCAGTGAGCGGCCGATGCGCCGCAGGTCAGCATCGTCGTCCGGTACGACGTGGGATCGCCTCAACTCATGCAGTTGGATCCGGTGCTCGAGGGTGCGCAGGAAGCGGTACGCCGCCCCGAGGGTCGCGCCGTCCTCACGGCCGACGTATCCCCATGTGGAGAGCGCTTCCAGCGCCACCAGCGTCGATGGGCTGCGCAGCATCACGTCACTGCGACCGTGCACTAACTGCAGCAACTGCACCGAGAACTCCACATCGCGCAGTCCGCCGCGACCGAGTTTCAGCTGCCGGTCCGCCTCGCGAGCGGGGATGTGGTCCTCGACGCGCTGTCGCATCCGCTGCACATCCGCGACGAAGTCCGGGCCGTCAGCGGCCGACCAGACGAATGGGGATACGGCGTCGACGTACGCCTCACCCAATACCCGATCGCCGGCGGCGGGGCGGGCCTTGAGCAGCGCCTGGAACTCCCAGGTCTTGGCCCAGCGCTCGTAGTAGCCGACGTGCGAGGCGAGCGTGCGCACAAGCGCTCCCTGCTTGCCCTCGGGGCGCAGCGCGGCATCCACCTGCCACAGGGAACCCTCAGCCGTAGCTTCACCGCAGGCGCGCAGGACTCCCGAGGCCAGACGGGTGGCGGTGCGCAGGGCAGCCTCCTCGTCACCCCCCTCGAGTGGCTCCGCGACGAAGATCACGTCGACATCGCTCACGTAGTTGAGTTCGCGCCCGCCGCACTTGCCCATTGCGATGATCGCGAGGCGGCACGGCACCGAATCGGCGGGCAGCTCCGCTCGCGCAATGGCGAGTCCTGCCTCCAAGGCCGCGTCCGCGAGGTCGGCGAGCTCCTCTGCGATGTCATCGACGCGGGCTCCGTGCACGAGATCGCGCACCACGGTGGTGAGCAACTCATCGCGGTAGGCCATCCGCAAGGCGTCAGTGGCGCCGGTGATGCTCGCCGCAGGGGAATCCGCACTCGGGTTGGCGCCGACCGCGCGGAGCAGGCGCTCCCGGCGCTCACCCGGACTCGGCGCACGCACCTCAACCCCGCGTAGTCGCTCGACTGAGCCCGGGTGCCGAGCGAGGTGGTCGGCGAGTGCAGCCGACATGCCGACGGCCGCCACGAGTGCCGTGAACCACTCCTCATCAGCCGCAAGGGCTTGGATGTCCACGCCCGCACCGACGAGCCGGTGGATGGCCCGCAGTGCCTGATCGGGATCGGCGGCAGTGGCGAGAGCGTCGGCGAAGTCCTCCGACTCGAGCATGCCCAACTCGTCGAGGATCCGCGCCGCTTGGGCGGGATCGGCAAATCCGCGCCGCACCAACTGGGCCGCCAGGCTGGTCGGTCGCTGCTCGCTCATCGCGGCTCGCTCCCCGCGGACATGGCTGTCGCCCTAGAGAGTCGGGAGGTAGCGGTCGATCTCCCAGGCGTTGACCTGGCGGCGATACTCCTCCCACTCCGCCTGCTTGTTGCGCAGGAAGAAGTCGAAGACGTGCTCGCCGAGCGTCTCCGCCACGAGCTCCGAGCGCTCCATCGCCTGGATGGCCTGGTTGAGACTGCCGGGCAGCGGCTCCATCCCCATCGCGCGCCGCTCGGCTGGAGTGAGCGACCACACGTCGTCCTCGGCTCCGGGAGGAAGCTCGTAGCCGTCCTCGATTCCCTTGAGCCCCGAGGCAAGGATGACGGCAAATGCGAGGTAGGGGTTGCAGGCACTGTCCAGGGAGCGGAACTCCACGCGCGTGGAGTTGCCCTTCGTCGGCTTGTACATCGGCACGCGCACGAGCGCGGACCTGTTGTTGTGGCCCCAGCACACCATCGCGGGAGCCTCGGCACCACCTGCAAGGCGTTTGTAGGAGTTGACCCACTGGTTGGTCACGGCGGTGATCTCCGGAGCGTGGCGAAGGACCCCGGCGATGAAGGAGCGCGCCACCTGCGACAGCTGGTACGGCGCTCCCGGCTCATGGAAGGCATTGCGGTCACCCTCGAAGAGGGAGACGTGCGTGTGCATGCCGGATCCGGGAGCGTCACGGAAGGGCTTGGGCATGAAGGTGGCGTAGACACCCTGCTCCAGGGCCACCTCCTTGATGACGGTGCGGAAGGTCATGAGGTTGTCGGCGGTTGTGAGGGCATCGGCGTAGCGCAGGTCGATCTCCTGCTGTCCGGGTCCACCCTCGTGGTGACTGAATTCCACTGAGATGCCCATCGCCTCGAGCATGGTGATGGCCTGGCGTCGGAAGTCGTAGCCCACGGACTGCGGTGAGTTGTCGAAGTAGCCGTAGTTGTCGATCGGCTCGGGCGCACCATCGCTTGGGTGATTCTTGAGCAGGTAGAACTCCACCTCGGGATGGGTGTAGAAGGTGAAGCCCATGTCCGCCGCGCGCGAGAGTGCGCGCTTGAGGACATAGCGCGGATCGGCGTACGACGGTGCGCCGTCGGGCATGAGGATGTCGCAGAACATGCGCGCGACTCCCGGCGCCTCGGCCCGCCAAGGCAGCACCGCGAAGGTCGCCGGGTCGGGCTTGGCCAGCATGTCGGACTCGTAGACGCGAGCGAAGCCCTCGATCGCCGATCCGTCGAAGCCCAGGCCTTCTGCGAAGGCACCTTCCAATTCGGCGGGAGCGACCGCGACCGACTTGAGCGTGCCCAGCACGTCGGTGAACCACAGGCGCACGAAGCGGATGTCCCGCTCCTCGATGGTGCGGAGCACGAACTCCGTCTGCTTGTCCATGGCCCCAGTGTGCCCGTGCCCGTGTTTCCGGCGCGTTACGCACCCCTACGCTTCCCCTATGCCCACGCTCCGACTGGCCCTCGTGCAGGCCAACCCGACGGTGGGCGATCTGGCGGGCAATGCCGAGCAGGCCCGAGCCGCCGTAGGCCGGGCAGCCGCCGCCGGCGCCCAGCTCGTGGCGCTGCCCGAGATGTTCATCACGGGGTACCCGATCGAGGACCTCGCCCTGCGACCCTCCTTCCAGGCGGCGTCGCGGGCGACGGTCGAGGCGCTGGCTGAGCAGCTCGTCGACGACGGGTACGGAGATATCCCGGTCGTCGTCGGCTACCTCGATCGCCTCGAGGACGAGGACGACCGGCTCGGGCGACCGCGCGGCGCGCCCGTCAATGCCGCGGCGGTCATGCAGCACGGCCGTGTCGTCGCTCGCTACGTCAAGCATCACCTGCCCAACTACGGCGTCTTCGATGAGTTCCGCTACTTCGTGCCGGGTGATGAGCCCTGCGTGCTCCGCGTCGCCGGTGTCGACGTCGCCCTGGCCATCTGCGAGGACATGTGGCAGGAGGGCGGCACCGTAGCTCTCGCGCGCGGCAGCGGCCTGCTGCTCGTGCTCAACGGATCGCCGTACGAGCGCAACAAGGACGACGTGCGCCTCGACCTGTGCCGACGCCGGGCAGCCGAGACCGGCGCGGTCGTCGCCTACGTCAACATGGTCGGGGGTCAGGACGAGCTCGTCTTCGATGGCGACTCACTCATCGTGCGCCCCGACGGCGCGGTCGTGGCACGGGCGGCCCAATTCGTCGACGAGATCCTCGTGGCCCACCTGGAGCTGTCCACGGGCACACGGTCCGACGCGGTCGACCTCGGCGACCCGCAGCCACGGACCCGCGTGGCCGTGCCGGAGCGCATCGCGCCGCGGGCCAGCGATCTCGACGAGGTCTACGACGCGCTCGTCGTGGGGCTGCGCGACTACGTCGACAAGAACTCCTTCCCCTCGGTCATCCTCGGCCTGTCCGGAGGCATTGACTCCGCGCTCGTCGCCGCGATCGCCTGCGATGCGCTCGGCGCCGAACGCGTGTACGGCGTAGCACTGCCGAGCATCTACTCCTCCGAGCACTCGCTCGCCGACGCCGCTGATCTGGCCCAACGGACGGGCCTGCACTACCGCACGATCCCCATCGCGCCGATGGTCGATGCGTTCGACGCGTCACTGCACCTGAGCGGGCTGGCCGCCGAGAACCTCCAGGCCCGCGTACGCGGCACGACGCTCATGGCGCTATCCAACGCAGAGGGACACCTGGTGCTCGCCACGGGCAACAAGAGCGAGATCTCCGTCGGCTACTCCACGATCTACGGCGACGCCGTAGGCGGATTCGCGCCCATCAAGGACGTGCCCAAGACACTGGTCTGGGATCTGGCCCGCTGGCGCAATGCCCAGGCGGAGGCAGCGGGCGTGGTGCCGCCGATCCCGCCCAACTCCATCGAGAAGCCCCCCAGTGCGGAACTGCGTCCCGGTCAACTCGATCAGGATTCCCTGCCCGACTACGCGCTACTCGACGACATCCTCGACGACTACGTCGAGGACGATCGCGGAATCGACGACCTCGTCAGCCAGGGCTTCGACTCGGCGACCGTCGAGCGAGTCATCCACCTCACCGACGCGGCGGAGTACAAGCGGCGCCAGTACCCGCCCGGGACGAAGATCTCGCTGCGCGCCTTTGGTCGCGACCGTCGCCAGCCGATCACCAATCGCTGGCGCGAGGTGTGACACCTACGCCGCGAAGCGCCAGGCCGAGGATCTGATCCGTCGAGATCGTTGCCACCGGCGTGCCATGCCACACCTTGAGGAAGATCATCGGTCCGACGAGCAGGGTGACGACGGCGTCGAGATCCGCATCCGGATCCACCCATCCTTCATTCACTGCATCGCGGAGGATGCCGAGGAGCATCTGGCGCCTCGGGGCAAGGACGCGGTCGTAGAAGGTCGCGAGGAAGTCCGGATGCTGCGCTCCGGCCGAGATCACCTGGGCCATCACCCGGCCTCCGCGGGTCGAGGTCATGGGTGATCGAATGAAGTCAAGAGCCGCCTCAAGCCGCTCGCGGGACGTACCCTCGCTTCTCGCCGCAGGAGTGTCGTCGCGCAGCTGATCCAGTGCAGAAGCGAGCACATCGTCCCGGCCGTCGTAACGGCGGTAGATCGTGGCCTTGCCGACTCCCGCTCGGTGAGCCACCGCCTCGATCGTGAAGGCGGCTATCCCGCTGCCCGCAAGGACAACGAGGGCTGCCTCCGCGATGCGGCTAACCAACGCCGCATCGCGTGGCCGCCCGCGCGCGGGGGACTCAGCCCTTGCGACCGTCATCACCGATCTCCTCGGCCAACTGCTCCGGGTAGGCGGCTTCCTCCTCGCGCACGAGGTCGTCGGTCGATGAGTCATCAGGGACCATCGCGTCCTTGCGTGGCGGCGTGATGACGGGTAGCGCAAAGGCGACGAGCAGGGCCGCAACCACCACGACGCTGACCGAGACGAGATAGGTCACATGGGACGACGCGAGGAAGGCGTCGTACGCCGAGGAGCGCAGGGCCTCGAGGACCGCAGCCGGCACGCCGGATTGCTCCAGGGCTGCGAGGAGTCCGTCGGTCGCCACGATGGAGTTCTCCGCCGCCTGGCGCGCGCCATCAGGGACCTGATCGGGGAGCTCCCCCATGGCGGGGGCGATGCGGTTGGCGTATTGAGTCGCCAGCACCGTGCCGATGATGGCCACGCCGAGGGCGCCGCCCACCTGTCGCACGGTGTTCTGGACGGCCGATCCTGCTCCTGCGCGCGCGAGCGGCAGGACGTTCTGCATGACAGTGGACGCGGGGGCGATGACATTGCCCATGCCGAATCCGAAGATGAAGAACACCACGAGGATCACCCAGATCGGGGTATCGAGTTGGATGAAGAGCAGGCCAATGAGCGAGAGGGCGACGAGGACGAGGCCGGTCGTCATCACCGCGCGGTATCCGAACTTCAGCACCATCGCAGCGCTGCGTGGCGCCGCAATGATCTGCCCAACGGCGAAGGGCACGAAGCACAGACCGGCGGTGAGCGTGTCGAAGCCGCGCAGGATCTGAAGGTAGAAGGGAAGCGTGAAGGTGATGCCCGAGAGCGCGAAGAAGGCGAGCGTCACCGCGGCAAGGCTGACGGCGTACCCACGGTTGCGGAAGAGCGAGACGTCGAAGCTCTTGTGATCGCTGCGCGCTTCGTACCAGAGGAAGATGGCAAGCACGCCGATGCCGGCGAGCATGGGGAGCACCACGCCCGGATCGATCCAGCTCAGGGTCGATGAAGCATGGATGATGCCGTAGATCAGCAGGGTGAGGCCCACGACGGAGAGCACCAGGCCGACGAGATCGAGCCTGCGGGGATTCGGATCCCGGGTCTCGGGGACGATGCGCCAGATGCCGATCAGCCCGATGATGACGATCGGCACGTTGATGAGAAAGACCGCACCCCAGTCGTTGCCCGTGATCCAGCTGAACCACTCCGGGTGCTGGAGCAGCAGTCCACCGAGCACAGGGCCGAGAGCGACGGCTGCACCAACCGCACCGGCCCACGCACCGATCGCCTTGCCGCGCTCATGGGGAGGGAAGACGACGGTGATGATCGCCAGAGTCGTCGGCATGACCGCTGCACCGCCGACGCCCATGACCGCGCGGAAGCCAATGAGCATGCCCGGCGACGTAGCGAACGCACTGGCCGCCGATGCCAGCCCGAAGATGATGAGTCCGATGACGAGGATGCGCTTGCGGCCGTATCGGTCGCCCAGGGCGCCCCAGGTGAAGAGGAGTGCCGCGAAGGCGAGGATGTAGCTGTCGATCGCCCACACGAGCTCACCCGCGGTCGCACCCAGATCGCTCTGGATCGTCGGCAGCGCGATATTGAGCACGGTGTTGTCGAGCACGACGATGAGCAGACTCACCACCAGCACGCCGAGGATCGCCCACCGACGGGGGTGACCCTCGCCGCTTGTCATCCAGCCGTCCGGGGACATGGCCCTCCTCGCGCCGCCGTCCCGGCAATTCCGGAACGCGGCCGTATCGTATCCCCTCGGCGGGTGCGCTCAGCGCGAAGCGCCGCCCTGTGCCACCATGTGCGTGTCCGGGGACTCCGCACGGGAGCCTCGAGATGGGAGCACGATCATGTCCTTGGCGACGCCTATCCGCCGCACCACCATCCGCGACCTCCACGAGGCCACCGCCCGCGGCGAGAAGTGGGCGATGATCACCGCCTACGACGCCCTCACCGCACGCATCTTCGACGATGCCGGCATCCCCACCCTTCTCGTCGGGGACTCGGCCGCCCAGGTGGTCTACGGCTTCGACTCCACTCTGCCGGTAACGGTCGACGACCTCGTACCCCTTGTCGCCGGCGTCGTGCGCGGGTCCTCGCGCGCGATGGTCGTCGCCGACATGCCGTTCGGCTCCTACCAGTCCTCCGTGACCCAGGCGATGGAGTCCGCCATGCGCTTCATGAAGGACGGGGGTGCGCACGCCGTGAAGATCGAGGGTGGCCAGCGCGTGCTGCCCCAGGTCGAGGCGCTCGTGGGTGCGGGTATCCCCGTCATCGGCCACCTCGGCCTCACACCCCAGTCCGTCAATGTCTTCGGCGGCTACCGCGTCCAGGGCCGCGGCGAAGACGGCGAATCGGTGCTGCGCGATGCCAAGGCGCTCGAGGCCGCAGGCGCCTGTGCCGTTGTTCTCGAGGTCATCCCTGCCGATCTCGCCGCGCGCGTATCCGAGGTCCTCACGATCCCCACGATCGGCATCGGCGCCGGTGGCGCGACCGACGCCCAGGTCATCGTGTGGCAGGACATGGCGGGGCTCACCGCGGGTCCACGGCCGAAGTTCGTCAAGGCGTACGCCGACCTGCGCACGATCCTCGGTGCTGCCGCCGCGGACTGGGCCGGCGAGGTGCGCTCAGGCGCCTACCCCGCGCCCGAGCACGCCTACGCGTAGGTCTTCGGCGGGCGTGAGATACCCGAAGACCCGCCCGTTGCATCGGCCCGCCTTGCATACGCTTGCGGCATGCGCCATGCCCATGTCGTCGCCCTGCTGAGCCTGTCGGCCTGCTTCCTCGCCGGCTGCGCCTCGGCGAGTTCCCCCGGGGCGCAGATCGAGAGCGCAAGTGTCTCAGGGGAGGTGGCTGGCAGCGTTCCGCAATGCGACTCAGCTCCGCCGGCACGGGCACCGCTCAAGGACAGCAAGTGGACCGCTCATGTCGATGGATCGGTGGGCTCCATCTACAACCAGACACCCGGCAACCTCTTCGTCGGATTCAAGAACAACGGAGCCCGGGGTTTGCCCACCCTGTGCTACATCCCCTCCGGCGGATCGGCTCCCTACTCCGTGGTCGAGCAGACGACCGGCAAGGGCGACGACAAGATCGAGACACTCACCCTGTCGACCAACGCCCGCGCCGGCGACGGGGTCTGCGCGGTGATCCTGGATCAGGAGTACGGCTACCCAGGCACGCTGCTGATCAACCGCAAGTACGGCGGATGCGAAACCGTGGTGAGCGCATCCCGCAACGAGGTCGACGTGGCCGAGCAGATAACCACCCTCAGCGAGGGCGAGAGCACCGAGATGCGACTGGGCAATGCGTTCGTCATAGCCAACCGCCTCGACGACGACGCCGACGCCGCCAAGAAGTGGACCGGATCGGACACGTGGAACGTGCGCGACTGGGCGCGCATCGACCTCACGGTGAAGAGCCTGTGACGCCGCTCAGACGTCGGTGATACGCACGCCCGCGTGGGCCTTGTAGCGCCGGTTCATCGAGATCAGGTTGGCCGTGAAGGCCTCGACCTGGCCGGCGTTGCGCAGGCGGCCGCCGTAGACCCCGCGCATCCCCGGGACGAGCCCCGCGATCGCCTGGACGGTGTCGGTGGCCTCGCGATCGTCCCCGAGCACCAGGACATCGGTGTCGATGGTGTCGACCGACTCATCGAGCAGGAGTACGGCGGAGATGTGGTGGAAGGCGGCCACGACGCGGGAGTCGGGGAGTACACCAGCGGCCTGCTGAGCGGCCGAGCCTTCCGGGACGGGCAGGGCGAAGGCGCCCTGCTTGTCGAAGCCGAGCGGGTTCACGCAATCGACGACGATCTTGCCCGCGAGGGCACCGCTGAGGCTCTCGAGAAGCGCACCGTGGCCGTCCCAGGGCACCGCGACGATGACGACGTCGCTCGCCGCGGCGCAGTCCTCATTGGACATGCCGCGTACCGAACCAGGGAGGGCCGAAGCCGCCTCGGCTGCACGTCCGGCGTCACGCGATCCCAGGACCACCTGGCAGCCCGCCATGGCCAGCCGGCGAGCGAGACCGCGACCCTGCTCACCTGTGCCACCGAGCACTCCGATGGTCAGGCCCGACACGTCAGGAAGGGCATAGGGATCGGGTGCGGGTGCAGGAGTGGTCACCCCGCCATCCTGTCAGCGCTGCGGGTGCCGCGCGAATTCGGCCGGCTCGACGCCATGGCATCATCCGCAACCGTGAGTGAGGGATCCCGGCGCGTGCGGATCGATCTCACTCCCCTGCGCACTCAGCCGGCCTTCCGGAGGCTCTTCATCGGGGGCCTCGTCACGTCGCTCGGATCCATGGTGACCTATGTCGCCATTCCCTTCCAGATCGCCGAGCTCACCGACTCCTTCATCGCGGTGGGCCTCATCGGGCTCGTGGAGCTCGTGCCCCTGGTCGTCTTCGG
>JBEGMG010000195.1:0-3705 GCA_041183165.1 Actinomycetota bacterium
TCATCGCCGGCAGCGTGCGCCAGGGCAGCGGGTAGAGACGCTCGACGCGCAGGATCGCCGTCCGAGTGTCACCGCGACGCTCTCGCTCGGCCGCCAGGTCGTAGTAGACCTTGCCGCTGCAGAGCAGGACAACATGACTGTCGCGATGCCCTCATCCCCCGCGTCGTTCTTCCACCTGCTGCGGTGGCAGGTGCACTCACCACTCGTGCGTCCCCTCGTCGTCTTCACGCCCAAGTCACTGCTGCGCGCGAAGGCAGCGACATCACCCCTGAGTGATTTCCTCGACGGGCACTTCCGGCCCGCGATCGGGGACACGACCGTTGACCCCGCAGGCGTCGAGCGCGTCCTACTCTGCAGCGGCAAGGTCTACTACGACCTGGCGGCCGAGCGGGAGCGTCGCGGTGACACGCGCACCGCGATCCTACGCGTCGAGCGTCTCTATCCCCTGCCCTGGCGCACGCTCCCAGCGATGGTCGACGCCTACCCCGACAGCGCCAGCATCCGCTGGGTCCAGGAGGAGCCGGCCAACCAGGGCGCCTGGTCCTTCATGGCGCTGAATCTCCCCGGGATCCTCGGCGGTCGAGCGATCGAGGGCATCTCGCGGCCCTCGTCGTCGTCGCCCGCGGTCGGAAGCCACCACCGCCACGAGGAAGAGCAGCGCGCCGTCATCGAAGCGGCGTTCGCCTAGGCCATGTACTTCACCGACCGGGGAATCGAGGAGCTCCAGCGCCGACGCGGCGAGGAGGAGGTCAGCGTCGACTGGCTGGCCGAGCGGCTGCGCGAGTTCGTCGACCTCAATCCGGAGTTCGAGACCCCGATCGAGCGACTCGCCACCTGGCTAGCCCGCCTCGACGATCCCGAGGACTGATCGGCCAGACTGGCCCCTTCGCCAGCAGGAGGGATGTCAGGTGAGCACGGTCGCGGAGGTGCGCGCCGTCCTGCACGGCCCCTTCCGCACGCTCGCTATCGGTCGATTCCTCGACGCGATCGGCAGCGGCCTGACGATGTCACTGCTCGTCGTCTACCTCGCCGAGGTGCGCGGCCTGCCGATCCTCACCGCATCGCTCGTCCTCACCTGGATGGCGGTCATCGGACTCGCCGCGGCACCCGCCGCGGGCACGCTCACGGACCGCTTCGGGCCGCGCCCCGTCATCCTCGTCGCGATCCTGCTCGAGGCCAGCGGCGTCGCACTGCTCTCGCAGGTGACGACAGCGCCTGCGGCGTTTGCCGTCGCCACGCTGATGGCCATAGGGGCGGCCGGCATCTGGGGTCCGGTGAGCACCTTCACCGCACAACTCGTCACCGAGGAGCAGCGGCCCACCGCCTTCGCCGTCGGCTTCATGCTGCTCAACCTCGGTCTTGGCATGGGCGGGCTGATCGGTGCCGCCATCGTCGATATCGATCGCCCCGAGACATTCGTCATCCTCTATCTCGCGGATGCCGCGACGTACCTCTTCGCGTGGGTGACGGTCGCAAGCCTGCGCGGACGGGGTGGGCGCCCCGCCCACCGCACGAATCCGGGCTCAGACGATGAGACGCGGGCGCTGCATCGCCAGGGATGGACCACCGTCCTGCGCGATGTGCGCCTGCGCCGTCAGGTCGCGGTCTCGCTCCTGTTGCTCACCTGCGGATACGGCTCGCTCGAGGCTGGCCTGGCGATCTTCGTCACCGACACCGCGCAACTGCCCGAGCGCATCATCGGCATCGTATGGCTGGCCAACACCCTCACGATCGTGATCGGCCAGTTGCTCGTCCTGCGCCTGCTCCCGGGGCGCTCCCGGACGCGGGTGATCGGCATGGTCGGCCTGCTGTGGGGTGCCTCCTGGCTCATGCTGTCAGTCGTGCCAGGCGTCCCCGTCGCCCCGGCGATCGCCATCCTCATGGTCTCCACGGTCGTCTTCGCCCTGGGCGAGACTCTGTGGAGCCCCACGGCACCCGCGCTCATCAACGCCATCGCGCCCGACCATCTGCGCGGTCGCTACAACAGCGCGCAATCGCTCACCTGGAGCCTCGGGGCGAGCCTGGCCCCGGTGCTCTCTGGGCTCCTTATCGGCGCGGGGCGCGGAGTCGTGTGGGCGGTGATCGTCGGGCTGGGCTGCATCGGCGCGGCAGCGTTCGCTCAGACATTGCGCCCGCTGCTTACGCCCGCGGAGGACGGACGCGAGACCGCCAAGACCCCGACCACGTAGGCACTCCCCCGGGGTCGGGTCAGCGGCGCGCGACTCCATCCACACGGGCCGCCTCCGCGACGGCAAGCGGCACGGCCACCCCGACGCGTGGGTCGAAGACACTCGGGACGATGAGGTCGGCGGCGAGCTCGTCGCCTACGACGTCGGCGATGGCCTGGGCGGCCGCGAGCTTCATGCCCTTGGTGATGGTCGAGGCGCGCACGTCGAGGGCTCCGCGGAAGATTCCGGGGAAGGCCAGCACGTTGTTGATCTGGTTGGGGAAGTCGCTGCGTCCCGTGGCAACCACGGCCGCCGTGCGCAGGGCCACATCCGGGTGGATCTCCGGATCAGGGTTAGCCAGGGCGAAGACGATGGATCCGGGTGCCATGGACGCCACGGCCGCGTCTGACACCTTGCCGGCGGAGAGCCCGATGAAGACGTCGGCGCCTGCCATCGCCTCCTCGATCGAACCTTCGATGTCCAGCCGGTTCGTGCGTGCGGCGAGCGCTGCCTTGACCGGCGTGAGGTCCTCGCGCGAGCTCGAGATGATGCCGACCGAGTCGCCGACGGCGATGTCGCCGATCCCCGCCTCGAGCAGGATGTCGGTCACCGCGACTCCGGCTGCTCCCGCGCCTGAGACGACGGCGCGCAGGTCGGAGATCGGCCGGCCGCCGACGCGGGCGGCGTTGAGCAGCGCTGCGAGCACGACCACGGCGGTGCCGTGCTGGTCGTCGTGGAAGACCGGGATGTCGAGGGCTGCATCCAGGCGCTCCTCGATCTCGAAGCAGCGGGGCGCGCTGATGTCCTCGAGGTTGACCCCGCCGTACGCCGGGGAGATGCGGATCACCGTCTCGATGATCTCGTCGACGTCCTTGGTCGTCAGGCAGATCGGCACGGCGTCCACGCCACCGAACTCCTTGAAGAGCAGCGCCTTGCCCTCCATGACCGGCAGGGATGCCTCGGGACCGATGTCCCCGAGGCCCAGCACCGCGGTGCCGTCCGTGACGATGAGCACGGTGTTGGACTTCCAGGTGTACTCGCGGACGAGTTCGGGGTTCTCAGCGATCGCCGTTGACACACGTGCCACGCCCGGCGTATAGGCGAGCGCGAGTCCTTCGCGATCCCGGATACGCACGGTTGGGCGTACCTCGATCTTGCCGCCCTGATGGAGGGGGAAGGCAGGATCGATGGTGTTCGCCTCGTCGCTCATGGGGCAGTAGTCAACACCGCGACGCGATATGCGCCTCAGCGGCAGCGGCCGGTACCTCACCACGAGGCGCCCGAAGATCGCCTCCTGGTCTACCGGGCCGTAGTGGCGACTGTCGCGACTGCGGCCGGGGTTGTCCCCCTCGACCCACCACCGCGTCCCATCACGCCGGGTGATGCGCTTCACGGTGAGGATCCCCACCTGCTCAGGCTGGCGGACCACCACCACGTCACCCACGGCCACTCGGTGGGTACGCCGAGCCAGCCACCACTCACCTGAGCGCAGCGTCGGCTCCATCGACTCGCCGGCGACGGCGACGGGGAACCACAG
>JBEGMG010000196.1:0-7586 GCA_041183165.1 Actinomycetota bacterium
GATCGATCAGGGGGATCGCCTGGCGGGCGCGCTTGACGCCCCTCTGCCCTGTCATGCGTTGGACGACTTCCTCGAGTTGCGCGCGAGTGCACAAGCCACGACGTACAAAGTCATCGCCCACCGCGATAAGCCTCGGCAGGGACAGGAGGCGCGCCACATCCACGAAGGTCCGCTGCGGTGTGGTGACAGCCAGACCCTTCGCCCACGCAATGTCGCGGTCGTCGAGTTGGCGCCGGCGGCAGATGACATGTGGACGCTGAATCAGCGGATTGTCGGCTCCTACGGTCACTTCGATGTCGGAGGCTCTGCTCTCGACCCCTTCCCAGAGGGTGATGGCGGTCAGACTCGAGAAGACCACGGCGCTATGTGCAACGAGTGCGAGGGCCGCGCACTGGGCGATGATGCTGCGCTCATCCTCGGGTAGGCGAACTCCGCGGCTGGGCTTCCAGTAGCCGCGCGTGAACTGCGCACGAGTCCGGTCCGTGACCACTTGGGCACCGTGGGCGGCCGGAGTCGACGAAGCAGATTCCGAGGACATGCGGGCAGGGTCGCCCAGGGGGCTTGAGCATGTGAGGGCCGCGCTCGCGTTGTGGACGCTTGGCGGGACTCGGCGCTGTGCATCCCAGATCCCGCGAGTGTCGAGTAGTGGGCTGACATCGGCAGAATTCCCGCCCGCGACTCGCCACTCGCGAGGTTGGGGTCCCCTGCGGGGCGACGCCTAGGACTTCTTGAGGGAGTAGCACCGCACGGCGGTGTAGCCCTCCACCCACTCGGTCTCGCTGGGGCCGTACCAGAAGAACTTCTTGTGTCCCAGCTCCTTCTCGCAGAAGGACGCCGCCCTGTTCTGGAGCTTGCTCCCCGGGTAGGGGCGATCGGCGATGGCGGTCATCGGCTTGCGGTAGGTGTAGGTCCCTGTGCCGTAGTCCGTCTTGAACGTGATCGGCTTCGAGAGATCGGCAGCGCCCGCGATCGAGCCTGTTACCGCGACGAGCTTGCCCAGGCGCTTCTCATCCGAGGGCACCGATGCGGCCGCGCACGACACCCAGTGAGCACCGGACTTCCACTGCTTCACCGTCGGGGTGTACCAGATGTACCAGGTGCGCGTGCCAGGCGCCGCTACGTCGGGCTTCGCGACTCCGGCGTAGCGATTGACCTCGACCTGGCAGCGCGCGTCGACCCAGAGCACGAGCTCGCGACTGTTGTTGCCCTTGGCAGCCACGTCCTTGGGCACGTCGAGGGTGATGACCGTCTCCACGGTGTGCGGCTCGGCGCAGTCGATGGGTGTGCCCGTGTAGGTCTTGAGGCTCGCCTGCTTGTAGGCGTAGTTCCAGCAGGTGCCGGCGTCGGGCGCGGGCACGTCGACTCTCGGTGCAGGGGTTGCGGAGGCCGGGGATGTGAGCAGGCTCGCGGAGAGGGCGGCAGCGGCGAGGACGGGCAGGGCGAGGACGGTGCGGCGTACGACGGACATGGCGCCATTGTCGCCCAGGTGCCTGGGCCGATGCCGGGTGAGGGGCGGGGGTGCCTAGACCGCGCCCGCGATGCGATCGAGGAAGGAATCCACGAGCGCATGGGCGCGCGCGACGGCGGCCGGCTCCTCGCGCACGGTGCCCGCCATGAGCTCCGCGGGATCGACGCCGTCCTTCTCCGCCTCGGCGACACCACCCTCATCGAGCCAGCCCTCCAGGCAGGCGGGCGTCACCTCGGGGTGGAACTGGACCGCGAGTGAGCGACCGATCACGTATGCCTGCGAGGCGCGCGGATTGCGCGCGACCTCCACCGCCCCGGGTGGCACGGTGAAGCGGTCGTAGTGCCACTGGAACCACGGACCATTGGGCACGAGCTCGGGGTCATCGGAGTTGATCCAGGTGTAGCCGATCTCCGCGCGCGGACCGGGAGCCACTGAGCCGCCAAGCGCGCGGGCCAGCGCCTGGGCTCCGAAGCAGATCGCGAGGATGGGGACGTCGCTGCGCTGGAGGTCGCGAAGCCAGTCCAACTCGGGCTTGAGCCACGTGCCGATGCGGTCGTCCTCCCAGGCTCCCCACGGCGCGCCCATGGGTACCACGACATCGTGCTCTCCGACCTCAGGGAAGTCGAAGTCGACGTCGGGGGAGAAGAAGCGGTCTCGGGGCACCACGACGGATTCGACGATCTCGAAACCCCGCTGGGCGAAGCGCTCGGCCACCGGCCCGGGGGGGCTCACGTGGTCATGTTGGAGAAACAGGACACGCACGGCGGCATCCTCCCATACGATCCGTTCGTACCCGAACGATCGGAGTCAACCATGGATTCCCACCGTCCGCTCGACCTTGCGGATCTCCGTGCAGGCTTGCAGGCCCGCGGCATCGACGTCCTGCGTGTCCTGTATTCCGACGTCCTCGGGATCACCCGGTCCAAGGACATGCTCGTCACGCAGATGGAGCGCGCGCTGGGCCACGGCCCGACCTTCTGCCAGGGAGTCTGGGTGACGACTACCCAGGGTGACGTGCTCGACGGGCACGGGTCGGTCTCGGACGGCCTTCCGGATCTCGTCACGCAGATCGTGCCGTCGATGATCCGTGACATCCCCTGGGAACCCGGTGTCGCGTACGTCGTCGCCGACGTCTACGAGCCCGACGGCTCACCCCACCCGACCGCGCCGCGCTCGGTGCTTCAGAACGTCATCGACGGCTACTCCGAGCTCGGGCTCACTCCGGTGACCGGCCCTGAGCTGGAGTACTACGTCATGGCGGAGCGTGACGGTCGCTGGGAGCGGACGTTCGATCACAAGGGCCTCGTCTACACGACCGGCGCGATGGTCGACCCGCACGGCTACTTCCTGCACACGCTGCGCATGTGCGACAAGCTCGATATCGGCGCCTTCGCGGGCAATCACGAGTTCTGTCCGTCGCAGTACGAGATCAACCTCTGGCACGCCGACGCCATGCTCTCGGCCGACCGCACCTTCATCTTCAAGACCGCGATCAAGGACATCACCGCCCGCCAGGGCTTCCTCGCCTCCTTCATGGGCAAGCCCTTCAACGATGAGGGCGGCAGCGGCTTCCACATGCACTTCTCTGTGGAGCGCGGCGGCGACAACATCATGTGCGATGCCAACGGCGAGCTCACGCCGATCGCCCTGTCGATGATCGCCGGCATCATCGAGCATGCCCCCGCGCTGTCGGCACTGAGCAATCCCACGGTCAACGCCTTCAAGCGACTCGGCCCCGACACGCTCGCGCCGTACCGCAACAACTGGGGTCTGGACAACCGATCCACCATGGTGCGCATCCCGCCGGAGCGCGGGCGTGGCACGCGCCTGGAGATGCGCATCGGCGATGGCGCCGCCAACCCCTATGTCATCTCCGCGGCGATCCTCGCGGCGGCGCTCGATGGCATCCGGCGCGAGCTCACGCCGCCGCCGGCGCTTGAAGGCTGGACATACGAGGACGAGGCCGCGCAGGTGCTGCCGATGACGCTCGAGGACGCGCTGGCGGCACTCGACGCGGACGACGTACTCAAGGGCATGCTGGGCAAGACCTTCGTCGACACCTTCGTGACGATGAAGGCCGACGAGGTGCGCCGCTATGCCGAGGCGGCCGATGATCCGATGACGCGCGAGGTCACCGACTGGGAGGTGCAGGAGTACCTCCTGCACTACTGATGCTCCGGCGTCAGGCCGACCTACACCGACTGCGAGCGGTCCTCGAGCAAGGTGCCGCCGGCGAACGTGACTCCGACCTCGCGGTAGTAGCCGCCGATGATCTCGCGCACGGGCAGGAGTGAGGCGGGCTGATCCCACTCGGAGTCGTGCAATGTGAGCTCGGCATCACCGCGCCAGGGCTGGCCGAGATCGGCGTCGACTCCGCCCATCGTCACGACCTGGTCGAGGCTCATCGCGCCGCCGGCAATGCTCGGCATCGTGCGGTGGTGCAGCATGGGCAGGGCATTGACGAAGCCGTTGGTGTCGCTCGGCTCGCGCAGCGTGACCTTCGCCGTGGCGAGTCGGTGGTCGTATGCCGCGAGCGTCGCACCGAACGTGCCACCGGGGGCGACTCGCGGCGCGGCCTTGCCGTGGTTCATCGCGCGCGTGACGTAGATGCTGCCGAGCTTCTTGGGGTAGCCCTGGAACCATCCGCGCCCGATCGCGAAGTCGGTCGTCACCCAGATGAGCACGCACCGGCTGTACGTCGTACCGGCGTACGAGCAGCGCACGACGGCGAAGGCCTCGAGGTACTGCGAGCGTGAGGGATCGAGCAGTTCTCGGCCCTCGGCGCTGCAGGACTGCCAGTCGGCCCAGATGAAGGCCACAGCGCCGGGGTCCTCGGGGGCGAGGTCGACATCGGCAGGGAGAAGGGCGCGCACGCGCTCGACGTCGGTGCGGTACTCGACCGTGAGCAGGGTGCCCGAGTAGTGCCAGGGCATCTCCGGCACGAGGGCCGAGCCGCCGTCCGGGGTGTAGGGGGGGAGGAATCCGGCCACGGGCTGAGGCTAGCGGAGATTCATTCGGGCCCGAACCAATCTGGCGAATGTGCTTGACCTACCCGGTGGTATGCGTCACCCTCACGTTCATTCGGGGCCGTACGATCCGGCCCCCTGAGCGGAGGGTGCACCCATGGCCGACCTTCAGCCGGCTCCCGCCGAGACCCCGGGCACGTCCCTGCGCAAGGGCCGCATCGGAGTCATCGGCATCGTCTTCTTCGTCATTGCGGCGGCCGCCCCCCTGGTGGGCATGACCGGCGCCGTCCCCGTGGCGATCGTGCTCGGCAATGGCGCGGGCGTGCCCGGCGCGTACCTGCTCGTGGCGATCATCCTGCTGCTCTTCAGCGTCGGCTACTCGGCGATGAGCCAGCACGTGACCAACGCCGGTGCCTTCTTCGCCTACGTCGGCCGCGGTCTGGGCATCAACGTCGGCGTCGGCTCGGCGTTCATCTCGCTCATGGCCTACCTCACCATCCAGCTCGCGATCTACGGCTTCTTCGGCGCAGTGATGGGCGGCATGATGTCCGCCCAGTTCGGCATCGAGTGGGCGTGGTGGGTCTGGGTCCTTATCGCCTGGGCGCTCGTCCTCGTGCTCTCGGTCCTCTCCGTCGACGTCGGCGCGAAGGTCCTCGGCGTCCTGCTCACCCTCGAGCTCCTCTCGCTCGTCATCACGGCGATCGCCGTCTTCGTCAAGGGCGGTCCGGAGGGCATCAACCTCGCGGCGTCCTTCTCGCCGACCGCGGTGCTCGCGGGCGGCATCGGCGGCACGGCGGGCATCGCCCTGGCCTTCGCCTTCGCCTCATTCATCGGCTTCGAGGCCACCGCCATCTACGGCGAGGAGTCCCGCGAACCCAAGAAGACCGTGCCCCGGGCCACGTACGTCGCGATCATCCTCATCGGCGTCGTCTTCGCCTTCGTGACCTTCGCGATGGTGACCGCTCTGGGCTCGACGACCGTCATCGACGAGACGCTCGCGCGCTCGACCGTCGACGACGTGCCGCTGCTGGATCCCGCGGCCGTGCTCTTCTCCATCGCCGGGCAGTACGTCGGCGACTGGATGGCGACGGTCATGAGCTGGCTCGTGCTCTCCTCGCTCTTCGCGGGCCTGCTCGCCTTCCAGAACTCCTCCGCGCGCTACTTCTTCGCGATGGGCCGCGCGGGCGTCTTCAGCCAGAAGCTCGACAACACCAACCGCTTCGGTGCACCGGGCAACGGCTCGATCCTCGTGTCGGCGATCACCCTGATCGTCACGGTGATCTTCATCCTGCGCGCCTGGGATCCGGTCCTCAACATGTTCTACTGGTTCTCCGCCGTCGCGGTCATCGCGATCGTCGTTGTGGAGATCCTCGTGAGCATCGCGGTGATCGCGTACTTCCGGCGCACCAAGGAGGACACCCGCGTCTGGCACACGATGATCGCGCCGATCCTGGCCGTCATCGGCCTGGTGCTCGGGCTCTACCTGCTCATGAGCCGCTTCGCCCTCTTCGCGGGTACGGCGGCCGAGGGCAGCGACCCGACGACGCAGGCATGGGCACTCAACCCGCTCGGGTGGTTCCTCGTGCTCTCGCCATTCATCGTCTTCGTCATCGGCATCATCGTCGGCTCGCTGCGACGCAAGAAGGAGAACGTCGACGCCATCGCCGACCTCGTGAGCTGATGCTCGACCAGGTAGTCGTCTCCGAACGGGAGGACGCGCAGCGCCGGCAGGCATTCCCTGCCGGCGCTGCCGTCACTCTGGCCGACCTCGAGGACGCCGGACGCGAGCACGTCCTCGATGAGCTACGCGAGCGCGAGCCCGTCACGTGGCTGCCGGCTCTCGGCGGATGGCTGATCACGGCGCGCGAGCCCGCGCGGCAGATCCTGCTGCCGAAATCCGGGGCAACCGTCGAGGCCGAGCAAAACATGGTGCGAGCCTCGCTCGGCCGGATGATGCTCACGGTCGACGGCGATGAGCACGAGCGCTATCGCCAGCCCTTCGAGGTGCCGTTCCGCGCGCGCGAAGCCGAGCGTGCCTTTGGTACGCCGATCCGCGAGTTCGCGCGGGAGCTCATCGGGCGCATCGACGGGGAAACGGAGCTGACCCGGGCCTTCGCCGCCCCCTTCGCCGTGGGCGTCGCGGCGCAGGTAATCGGCCTGCCGCTGGACGACGTACACCGCATTGACGGCTTCTACTCGGCCTTCGCCGCGGCGATGGAGTACACCGGCGACCCGGAGCCGCTGGAGCGCGCCGACGCTGCGCGGGCTGAGCTCACCGCGTTGCTGATCGAGGGCCTCGGCCGCTCCAAGGTCGTGGAGGAGTCGGACCTCACGCCCGAGGAGGTCGCCGCGCAACTGCGGGTGGTGATGTTCGGTGCGATCGAGACGATCCAGGCCTCGGTGCTCACCACGCTGATGCTGCTCATCCAGCATCCCGAGGCGATGGCCGAGGTGCGGGCGGATCGCTCGCTGCTCGCGGGTGCGGTCGATGAGGCGATCCGCTGGATGCCGCCCGTCGCCTTCATGGAGCGTTGGACGCGCGAGCCAGTGTCGCTCGCGGGTGTGGAGATCGGCGAGCGCGAGTTCGTCGGCGTGAGTGTCATCGCGGCCAACCGCGATCCGTCGGTCTTCGCCGACCCACTGCGCTATGACATCCATCGTCCGAACGCTCGGCACGGGCTGTCGTTCTCGTCGGGGGAGCACCACTGCCTCGGTGTCCACCTCGCGCGCATGCAGACGGTGATCGCGCTGGAGGAGATGCTCGAGGCCTGGCCTCAGGTCGAGCTGGTGTCCGTGACTCCGCCGAGCGGCTTCGCCTTCCGGCGGCCCTCGGACATGGTGGTCCGGGTCTAAACACCATCGGTAGCCTGCGCATCGTGCCCCACTTCCTCCTGGCCGTGCACTCCGACGCGGAGCGCGCCCCGATGTCAGCGGAGCGGCAGGAGCAGGCATGGGCGGACACGAGCGTCTTCAACCAGCGCATGCGCGAGCGGGGAGCCCTCGTCTACGCCAACGGCATCGCAAGCGACTCGCTCGTCATCGACGCCACGGGCGAGGCGGTGGTCGAATCAGTCGGACCTTATGTCGCCGGGCCGCGCCGGATAGCGGGCTTCTGGATCCTGGACGCACCGGATGCCGAGACGGCGCGCGCC